>JAZRKZ010000469.1:0-20421 GCA_045646565.1 Lachnospiraceae bacterium | reverse complement strand
ATTTCCGTTCTCTCTGTCAGCAGGCTTTCCGGTATCTCGCTGTCTTCCACCGCTTTTCCGTTGACCAGAAGCCTCTCGCAGCCTGTCTCTCTGCCATGGGGATTTCGTACTACAATGTGCAGCTTCTTTCCCCGGAATTCCTTGTCCATTTCAAGCTCCTTCCATTCCTTCGGAATCGAGGGAGCTATTTTTATGCCGTGCAGGACCGGGCGTATGCCCAGAATACCTTCCACACAGCCCACCATGACCGTGGAGGCTGTTCCGGTGAGCCAGTGGACATGGGAACGCCCCAGATGCGGACTGTCCGGGCCTTCGGTGAACTGGCCATAGCAGTAGGGTTCAATGACTCTCACCTCTGCCCGGTCATTCTGCATGGACGGCGCGTTTTCACAGAAGTACTGATACGCCCGGTCTCCATGGCCGAGCAGTGCTTCGGCAAGGATGAGCCAGCCCTGGGACTGGGAGAAGATTCCCGCATTTTCTTTCACGCCCGCATTGTAGATGACCGCCAGCGCTCCGTCAAAGGCATGGGCGTGGTAGGGCGGGGTCATGAGGACCGCGCCATACGCGGTGTTAAGCCGCTCCCACACCTGTTCCATTGCAAGCCCCGCCTGTTGCGCGTCTGCCAGGCCGCTGATGACCGCCCAGCTCTGGGGATTGAGCCAGAGATTGGCTTCCGGCGACGTGCGCTCCCCGATAGTCTCGCCCTTCTCGGTGAAACCGCGAATAAAGCGGTCCTCGTTCCAGCAGAGCTCCGTCAGTCTTTCGCGCAGCGCTGCCTGTTCACTTTCCAGCTGCCTAAGATACTCTTTATCCGACTGTTCCTCCGCAAATGCCCGCAGGACCGTATAGGCGTAATAATACTGGAATGCCACAAAGGAGGACTCCCCGTCCGCCCCGAGCCGCAGGCAGTCGTTCCAGTCGGCATACAGGCCCGCCGGCATTCCGTGCGGCCCGAGGTGGTCCTTTGAAAAGTCAAGAGCGCGCTTCAGATGCTCGTAGACCGTTCCTTCATCCTTGTTGGCAAAGGGAATGACTTCATCAAGGAAACCCGTGTCCCCCGTCTCGGCGATGTACTTGTAAACGGTAGGGAACAGCCAGAGGGCATCGTCGGCCCGGTAGGCCGGATGTCCTGTCGACTTGCGGTAGCTCTCGTCCTCCGGCGTATCCTCATGGCCTGCATTGTGGTCGAACTTCACCAGCGGAAGCGCGCCGCCGTGGTCCACCTGCGCGGAGAGCATGAAGCGTATCTTCTCTTTGGCCTGCTCCGGAGCTAGATGGATCACGCCCTGGATATCCTGTACTGTATCCCGGTAGCCATAGCCGTTTCGCAGGCCGCAGTAGACAAACGACGCGGTCCGGGACCACGTGAATGTCATGAAGCAGTTGTAGGCGTTCCAGACATTGATCATGGTATCAAAGGCCGGGGACGGCGTCTTAACATGGAACCGCGAGAACTTTTCCTGCCAGTCGCTGCGCAGGGCGCCGATCTCCGATGCGCACACCGGCTCCGGCTCGGCGTAGTATGCCATTATGCCGGCGCTCTCCGCCGGTCCTTTTTCACCTAAAAGGAACGCAACCGTCTTCGACTCACCGGGCATGAGACGGATCACCGTTGATAACGCACCGCAGCTGTTGCAGTTATAGTTCAATGTGCCGCCCAGATCACCGCATGCCACGCCATGAGGATTACCATATCCGCGATAGGGGCCGAGGAAAGCGGCCTTGTCACCGCAGAAGGAGGAGATCGGCGCGCCGACGAGGGCGAAGAAACGTTCTGTCACGGTCTTGTCATCCACATCTTCGTCGTATGCCAGGGCATCCAGGTTCCCGTGGATCTGCTGGCGGATCCGGCCGTCATCGTAGATCGTCCGGGTGACGAACTGGGAGTATTGCATAGTTCCTCCTTACATCAGTTCCAAAATAATTTCGTTGCGGTCCGGCGGAAGTTCCCGGATTTCCTCAAGGCTTATTATGGCTTTTCCATCAAGGACTGTCACCGGCAAAAGCCGCCTTTGTGTTGTGTCCTGTACATAAGCCTTTGCGATTCCATATGCGCCGTAATCCTGCCCGGTCGTATTGACAATGGTAAGGCAGAACTGCTTTCCGGCAAAGAGAAAGGTGAGTGATGCCCGCCCGGATGCGTCAAACTGACTGCCCATAATCTTAGGGGCAATAACAAGATCGCCCAGTTCGCCGTGTACGCCGAACACTTCCGTGACCATTGTCAGCAAGTACCAGCTTGCTGCACCGGTGAGATAGTGATACATCCCCCTTCCGTCCGCCCTAAAATACTCCGGTATGCCCGGATAAATCTTGCTGGTCTCAAAGTCCAGGGCAGTATCAGCAAGGCTCGAAAGCGCCTTCCAACCTTCCCGGGCAAATCCCCGGCGATAAAGCGCATTTGCATACATCACCGCCATGTGGGAAAAGACTGCGCCATTCTCCTTTTCTCCGTAGGCAAATCCGAACATTCTTCCCATATCGAATTTCAGTTCATGGAAATCGGTGTTCAGCCGATAACCGCCAATCTCCCTGCGATAAAGGTACCGGTCCGCGCTTCCGGCAATCTCTTCCACCTGACGAGGGGTCGCGGTGCCGCTCATTACGGCAAATACCTGTCCCGTCAGCATCATGCGCACACCGCTCTCAAAAACACCTTCCACTCGTCGTCCGTGATTGTCATAGTAGCTGTTGAACCAGCCACCGTTCTCTCCCAGATCCAGCCATTCCTGCCGACGAAGATGTTCCATCAGCCAGTCTGCTTTTCCTTCCAGATTCGATGCAATTTCCTCACTGGAAATCTGAATAACTGTGCCGCTCAGCGTGTGATAGCACAGTTTAAGATATTGCCTTAGCAGTTCCGTTTTTTGGGTTACGCTCTCATACACCTCCTGTTCATCCGTCAGCAGCACCAGAAGTTCCTCGGGAAGTGTAACCGTCCGTTGTCCCAAAGCACGCACAAGCGTTGCAAGATCACGGAGATTGCCTGCGTAGGCAAAAGTAAAGGCAACGCTCTCCCCACGGTCACCTGCCATATCCAGGGCATCGTTCCAGTCTGCACCTCGCATGCGATAGACGTTATGGCTGCCAACTTCAAAAAACCCGGTCAGGTGCTGAATGAGCAGGTGTTCCAGGACGGTTCCAACATAGATTTCTCCCTGCTCCGTCCGCAGGTAATTGCCGTCTCTTTCTTCCCACAGTTCGTCCACTTCTGTGCCGCGGGCTGCCTGTTGATCTTTAAAATAAGTTGCTCTCTCGTTCAGGATATCCAGATCGCCGGTCTGATCAATGTACAGCTTTGTGGTCATCAGAGGCCATAGAGCATGGTCCATCCACACACGCGCGATGCCGTTGCGGTCTGCAATAAAATTGCCAAAGCCGTCACCGATAATTGTTGCATTTGTGCCGTCGATTCGGACCCCGCCGTAATTTTTTATCAGCATCTCCCGCACGTTTGATGGGTCCATCAGCAAGAGAGACAGACAGTCCTGCCACAGGTCGCGCCAGCCTCTGCCTCCTCGCCCGTAATCATGGTGGGGAAGGAAAGAACAGCCGAAGATGCGACGCAAAAACGGCTGGATGCCGACCCAGCGCATCCACCGGTCAAAATTGCTGTTACCGGTATGGAAATGTAGATTGACCTGCTTTTTCCAGTACTGTTTTGTCTCCTCTAGCGTCTTCCACACCTGTTCCGACGTGCTGTAAGCGGATTGCACCCGCTCAATCTCCTCCTCATCGTCCGATACCCCAAGGAGAACGATATACTCTGCGCAATCTCCCGCCTTCAGAGCGATCTCGGGAAAAGCGATTCCGCCCATGGCCTCCCGTCCGGCAGCGGCTGAATCTGCTCCATCTCCGGGCAGGCGCTCATATACCGACCGGGGGTGAAGAAAGGTGCCGCCCTCACCCAGAAAGACGTCCATCGTAGGATAAAACGATTCCGGACATTGACCGGTCCCTGTGCTGCCCAGCACATAGTAGATCCTGCGATTCTCCCTATGACCCTTCTCATCGAAGGACATGGTGGGTTTCACAAGCACACCGTTTTTCGTTGTCCGGATGCGGTGCAGCATGGAAGTAACATTGCGATGGTCGCGGATATTATCCGCACTTCTGCCATAGATAGGAATTGCCGCAATGCCCCGGAGCATCCGGGTGGCGTTTCCGGTATTCGTGATACGGACATGCAGGATCTCCGCATTCTCATCAGGCGGGATAAAAGAAGTCAGTTCAGAGCGAAGACATAACTTTCGGCTTTCCCGGCGCAGCGTCTGCCACAGAAATCCTGCAGTAAGCTCGCTCTCATCCATATCCGTTGTAAAGCGTGCTGCCTCCTGCTCGGCTGAGACGCCCGCCGCAGACCAACAGCCCTCCTCCGTTATGCACCAGAAATTGCGCGTGCTGCGATTCATATGCAAGTTTTCCGCACTGACCGGCTCCAGCAGAAAGGTCTCCTGATCCAGCTTGCTGTCACCGCCAAGCGTGGGGGTAATCGAGCTCATAAGTCCGGTCCCGCCGGCCAGAGGGAAATACAGATAGCTGATTTCTTCCGGGTCACGAATAGCGAAAGTGCCCTCATCATCAATAAATCGTATCCTGCTCATGGATTCACCTCATTTCTTTTGATAAACTTTCACATAATCTACCGAGAGAGCTGCATTTGCAAAATCAACCGTCTCGTCCGGATACCCAACCCACTCCCCGCCTACAGCGAGGTTCAGGATGATATACATATTGTGATCAAAGGGTTCATGGAAAGGTCGTCTCTCTTCCCCTTCTCCGGCGCAGTACCAATCCTGCGCTTCGTGGAACAGAATGCCGTCTACATACCAGCGCAGACGTCCCGGTTCCCACTTGAGTGCAAAGTCATGATATTCAAGAGAGAAATCGCCCTGTTCCAGTGTCAAAATTCCCTGATTTTGTTCATGAGGCAGACCATAGTGAATAGTACCGTAGGTGCTGGCTGTATTCTGACCCAACACCTCCATAATATCAATCTCTCCGCAGTATGGCCATTCTCCGTAGATGTCCTCATCCGCCAGGAGCCAGAAGGCAGGCAGAAATCCCTTCCCTGCCGGCACCTTCAGTCGGGCTTCGAAAATGCCGTAGGTAAACTCATGCTTCCCCCTTGTGTTGATCCGCCCGGAGGTGTAGGCATCGCTCTCGTCCTCCCCTTTTCGTTTCACCGCCCGAAGTAATAGTTGGCCATCCTGTACAGCTATGTTTTCTTCCTCATCCACATAGCGCTGCCACTCCTCGTTGACCCATCCCGGGTCGTGGAGTTCTACATTCCAGTCGCCGCGGTTCAGGGAAGGGCCACAGAAATCGTCTTGAAAGACCAGTGTATAGCCGTCATAGGACAGTTGTGTTTCCATATTCTCCTTATTTTTCAAATGATTCTGTGTGGGAACTTCTTCAAACAGGTCAAAAACCCGCCGCAGATAAAAAGAATTGGCAAATGCTCCACTGCCGCTGCCAATAAGGACCCAGAATGCAATCAGTTCTGCCGTTCGGTCAGGAAGCAGCAGCAGAGTAAGCAGAGGCAGCAAATTCACCAATGTCATAAAAAAGGTAATTGGAAGCTGGGTCACCGACAGAGCGGCAGCATTTTTGTAGTGGCGGGATAAACGGTTTTCAAAACGCGCCATCAGAGGGAACAACCAGCTAAGCCAGGCGGTCAGCAGAAGCGCTGCGATGCAGAGCAGGATAAATAAATATGGGGAAAATAACAGAATTCCCGCAAAAAGGGCATAGACTATCAGAAAAAACAGCGCGGCATCAAGAAGCAGAAACGCTCCCCCGGGAATAGTGTAAAAAAAGCTGCTTCTCAGGGCTGCAAGATATCCCTTTACTATTGTGCCTTCTTCATTCCGCACCATTTTCATCGTCATAATATACAGAGCCGTAATCGCAGCCCCTGCGGGAACAACGAGTACACAGGAGAGGCTGAAAAGTATGCTGAGCAGTATCAGATCGCACACTCTGCTCAATAACTGTATTACCGGATTGTCCGGAGTAAATAGCCTCACCATTCAATGTCCTCCCCTTCGTTTAGTGATCCTATTGTATCGAAAAAACGGTTTTAATTTATATCAAAGAGCTGTCAAAAGTATCAGATTGGTGCATAAGTGACCCCATCACCAAAGCTAAGGCTGATTCCTCTTTGCGGATTATTGCGGGCTTTTTTATGCCGCTTCAAAAATCCAGACAAAATACACATGCAAATCCTGTTTTGTTATCAATTTGATATATTTGTCAATAATCTGATATAAGCTTATTCAATTCTCACGATATAATTATACAATATCAATATTTTTAAGGAGGTGTTCTATGAAAGCACAAAAACACATCTCTGCACTCCTTATAACACTGCTCACCGCTTCTGCGATGAGCGGGATGGCTCCGCCTGTATATGCAGACGAGGCTCCTTCGCTTAGCTACGATGGCTACACAGAGGTCTGGGCAGAGGAATTTGACGGAAATGAGCTGAATAGGAACGACTGGAACGTGGAACTTCACTCCCCCGGCTGGGTCAACTCTGAACTGCAGGCTTATGTGGACAGCGAGGATAATATCTGCGTGGAAGACGGAATGCTCTATCTGATCCCCAGGGAGCAGACGAAGGAAATGGATGCAGGCGCTAACCTGCTGAAAAACGCAGACTTCTCAAACGGAAAGAATAGCTGGACGGAGACTATTGCGAACTGGGACAATCCCCCTCTGGCAGAGGCATCCAGCAGCATACAGGATGGGTCGATCCGATATAACATTACCAATCCCGGCACAGAGGATTGGCATGTGCAGCTCAAGCAGGAGGAGATTTCCCTCGCGCCGGGCACTTATCATGTGTCCTTCAAAGCCAGCAGTACTGTGGACAGATCTATCAAAGTAGTGATGATGAGTGCGTCGTACGCATGGTATGGCGGACTGGACGAAGTGAATCTTACCGGCACCCCCAGTGAGTACTCTTTCGATTTCACCATGGATAGCGAGGATCCCACAGCTCAGCTTGCTTTCTCCATGGGAAAGACGGGCGCTGATGCTCCTCCGGCCAGCACTATCACCATTTCTGACATCTCTCTTTCCTCTGATGCACCGGCAGGCACTGTCGTCACCGGCTACACATCCGGTCGAATCAATACTCAGAACAAACAGACCTTTACCTACGGTCTTTTTGAGGTTCGGGCAAAGGTGCCGGAGGGTCAGGGTTATCTTCCGGCGTTCTGGCTGATGGCAAATGATGAGAACGCCTACGGTCAGTGGCCCCGCTGTGGCGAGATTGACTGCATGGAGGTCATGGGTCAGGATACCCAAAAGCTCTATGGCACCATTCATTACGGAAATCCCCATGCGGAGAGTCAGGGCACCTATGTGCTCTCCGGTGCGGACAGCTTCAGCAATGATTTCCACACTTTCTCCTGCGAATGGCTCCCCGGAGAGATCCGCTGGTATGTAGACGGAAATCTATATCACAGCGAACAGGATTGGTATTCCACCACGGAGGGACAAGGTACTCTCACCTATCCCGCTCCTTTTGATCAGCCCTTCTATATCATTCTGAATCTGGCAGTCGGCGGAAGCTGGGTAGGTAATCCCAATGAGAACACCAGCTTTGACAATAATCCCTATGTCGTGGACTATGTGCGTGTCTACCAGAAGGAAAGCTATGATGAAGATGTCACTCGTCCCGAAAAAGAATTCTCACCCAGAGATCCTGACGAAGAAGGCAACTACATCGTCAACGGAACCTTTGACGATGCGGAATCACTGACGGACGATGAAAACTGGAAGTTCATGACAGCCAACGGCGGTGTTGCAAATGCTGTCATCGAAGATGGCAGGATGCACATCACCACCATAGAGCAGGGCAGCGTAGATTACAGTGTGCAGCTTGTCCAGGCCAATATTCCGCTGGAGAAAGGCGCTACGTATCAGGTCTCATTTGACGCTTCTGCAGATGAGTATCGTACCATGAACGTGGACATCAAAGCTCCCGACCACGGCTATCAGTCCTATATGCCCACACAGAAACCTGAGATGAACTCGACAACACGGACATATACCTATGAGTTTGTCATGCAGAGTGATTCTGACGAAAACGCCCGCTTAGAGTTCAACATGGGCGCAATGGGCTTTGACCCACCAATCTGGCTTGACAACGTGGTGGTGAAAAAGATCGCCGACCCGGATCCCAACGAAAAGGAACTAAAGCCGGTTCTTGCCAACGGCAACTATATCTATAACGGAGCCTTCCAGGAGGGCCCGGACAAGCTTGGCTACTGGACACTCTCCGATGACACTGCTGCCGGCGTCACCGACTTCTCCGACGGCAGGCGCCTCATGGTAACGAAGGAATTGACCCTGACGCAGGAGGATCTCACTTTCCGGGAAGGCGCTCCCTATGCGCTGAGCTTTGAGGCAGAGGGTGAGGGCAGCATCACTGTCACGGTAGGCGGACAGGAATTCACTGCCCAGTTGACCGGCAGCAAGCAGGAATACAGATTTAAACTCCCTGCCTCCCTGTCCTACGCTGACCAGACCGTCAGCGTATCCTTCCCCGGAAACGGAACGGTATACTTTGACAATATCATGCTGGCCGAAGATGCACTCATTAAGAATGGTTCCTTTAATAACGGCCTGACCGCATATGAGGTCTATGTAGACAGCTCCGCCAATGCGTCTTATGTGGTGGACAGCCTCAATGAGGATAATGCGCTGGACGTGACCGTGAACAATACCGGCGATCAGGATTGGAAAGTACAGATCAAGCAGAACAATGTTCCTCTGGAAAAGGGACAGACATATACCCTTCAGTTCAAGGCCAAGTCCGATATGGAGCGTACGATCCGTGTGGTCATGCAGGGGCAGGAAAACAGAGGCTGGGCCGTCTACTCCAGCGACAACATGGTGACACTTGGGTCGGAATTCCAGACCTTTACCGATACGTTCACTATGAACGAGGATACCGATCTGAACGCTTTCCTGAGCATCTGTCTTGGAAATGTAGACGAGCAGATCACCACTCAGCACCGTGTGGTCATTGATGACATCAGTTTGACGATGGAGGAGGCACCTACGCCTTCACCAAAGCCGACACCGACGCCTGCACCGACCTACAAGTTCTCTGACGTTCAGAATCCGAAGCATGCGTATTTTAACGCAATTTACTGGGCTGCCGACGCAGGGATCACCAAAGGCTATCCGGATGGCACGTTCGGCATCGATAAGCCCTGCACACGCGGCGAGATGATGATGTTCCTCTGGAGATATGCAGGAAAGCCGGCACCGAAGACAGTTTCAAAATCTCCGTTCAAAGACGTGCCCAAAACGCATACCTTCTATAAAGCAATTCTCTGGGGATCTCAGAAAGGTATCACAAAAGGCTATTCGGATGGAACATTCGGTCTAAACCGAAATATGAGCCGCGGTGAATGCATGATGTTCCTCTGGAGACTTAAGGGCAAGCCGGCACCTAAGACGGTTGCAAAGAGTCCGTTCAAGGATGTTTCGAAGACTCACACTTTCTATAAGGCAATCCTCTGGGGATCTCAGAAGAAGGTCACGACCGGTTACACATCCGGCGCAAAGAAAGGGACGTTCGGCATTAACGAAAACTGCACGAGAGGTCAGATTGTCACCTTCCTTTACAGGGCTAAATAATATAACAGTCTGTTAACCGAATTACAGGGGCTGTCGCATTAGACAGCCCCTGTTTCATCAAAATATGTACCCCTCGAATATGATATGACACATTTATATTATTCGAATTCGATACCGGCAAAGCGTTACTTAACGTATATCAGTTAAGTTTTATGTGTATTTAGCCGGCTTTTTCTCTCAGTTATACTGTGTCTCTTCCCTTTCTGACCTTTTGTTGCCAATTTGTTGCCAGAAGACAAATCACTTCCAGGCTATTTCAAGCTTCCTTTTTGACTTCACACAATCTGCCAGATACAGATTGATCAACGTCTGATAGGGAATGCCAGTTTCCTGCGATTCGCTTTTAAAATAATCAATTATCGAAGGAGCAATCTTGATTGTAATCTGCTTCTTTAATTCTTTTGCATAAGGATTCGGTCTCGGATTTAATTTATCAATATCATATTCCTCTAACATATCTCTGTTCCTCCTTCCTGGTTGCCTGCCTTGCGGAAATGATCCTGATCACTGTATCTGATTCTCTGTAGCAATGACAGACTATGCAGACTTTTGCAGTTTCACTCATTCCCAGCAGCAGGAATCTATCTTCGTCTATAGAATGCTCAGGGCCATCAAATAAAATTGCCCTGTCATCGAAAAACACGGTACTGGCTTCTTCAAAGGTTATTCCATGCTTTTCCAGATTAATCCTGTTCTTATTCTCGTCCCAGTCAAAATAATACAATCAATTGCCCCTCCTTATGTTTACGATATAATTATACTATATTTACTTGCAGCTGTCCATAGAATTGTAAGATTTGAATCTGATGATACGGTGAATTATACTTTCATACAAAAATGCCAAAGTCGTTTAAAGGTCTCATAAAAAGTAGCTCTCATGGCTCGTTTCCGGTTGGAAATGAGCCATTTTTCTTGTATTTACGGGCTTATGTTTAGTTAAACATAGTTGCATAAACACGAGATATGGTGTATTATAGATATATACATTTAACATAGTTCCATATATATGAGGACGACTCTATGGGAAAAAGACGACCCGCCTGGGATTACCAGCACTATCTTCGCTACCTGAAGGAAGGCCGCGGCCAGGGAACAGGCGCAGACTATAAACCCTGGATCTACATCCATGACTTTCCCTCACGCGGCATATCCGCCCGTATCCCTGGCAGGACAACCGGGCGCATCCATCACCTGCTGTCCCGAAACGAGGAATACTTTTTCTATATCCTTGACGCGGATCCGGAGGTGCTGGATATCAGGGAACAGTTTCCTCTCCGCCTCTCTGAGACAATGGAGCTCTCCCGAAGGATGAATATCCGTCATCCCTGGAAGGGAGACTTTCCCTTCGTCATGACCACAGATTTCCTGATCTCCAAAAATGACGGCCTTCACGCAAGGACTGTCAAATGTTCTGATGAACTGGAGAACCCCCGGGTCATCGAAAAGTTCTCCATCGAACACGCCTACTGGTCGTCCCGGGGCGTTGACTGGAAGATCGTCACGGAAAAACAGATCAACCGGAACAAAGCTTTAAATCTACAGTGGCTTTTTTCCGGCGAGTCCCCGGACAGCACCATCCCCGATACCGGTCTCCGGCAGAAGGCACGGGATACTCTGCTTGAACTGATCGGCAGCGACGGTCTTCTGAAGCCAGGGGGCGTCATTTCATTTGAAGACTCTTTTCATCTTCCCCCGGGGAGTGCCATTACTCTCTACAAGTCTCTTGTCCTAGATGGCTCTGTTTCCCCGGACCTGAACCAAAGACTTTTCCCCTGAACAAAACGGAGGTGTTTTATGCCAGACAGCCTTTTTCTGATAGGACAGGTCATCCATGACCTGGAACAGGACTGTGACTACAGGCTCCTGTGGACTTCCTCCACGCCGGAGCTCCCCTCTTACTGGCTCCGACTCCCGGGCAATTCCAACGTTCCCGAAAAAGTTTCTCTTGAAGTACTTTCCGACGGGATTGAAAAAGGACGCTATTCTTTTGCCCCGGATATCTGGCGTCCCGTGCGTAGCGGGGAATCTGGCGAAACAGCCCTGCGCCTTCGGGACAAGGCCTGGAACCTGATCCGGGACGCTGTCGCGGACGAACCGGCGATCTATGATCCGGGAAAGCGCCGCAGGATTCTCCTTCGCATCGAGGAGAAAACCGGCACGAAGGTGCCAAACCTCTATAAATATCTTGGGAAGTACTGGCGGTACGGAAAAGTCCCGGACGCCCTTCTTCCGGATTATTCGCCTTGCGGGAAATCAAGGGATCCATACAAAGATTCCGCCGGGCGGCCGGGCAGGCCGAAGCTGCCGGGTGCCGCCGGAAAAAAACTGTCCGCAAAGGATCTGCGGAACTTCCGCACTGCGTTTACGAAGTATTATCTCGGCGAGGAGAAGCTTTCTCTTGAGAAAACCTATCTCCGTCTTGTCGGGGATTACTACACCGTAAAGGATAAGGATGGAAATACTGTTGCGCCAATGGACCCGGACGAAGTCCCGTCCCGCCAGCAGTTCTTCTACTGGCACAGAAAAAACCGTGACACCCTGGAAGAGGTGCTCAGCCAGGACGGCCAGCGCAGCTACCACCTGAAAAACCGGGGTGAGACCGGGCGTACGGAAACCCATCTGCGGGGGCCCGGCATTGCCTGCCAGATCGATGCCACAACAGCGGATATCTATCTTGTCAGCCGGGATGACCGGAGCGCCATCATCGGTCGGCCTACCATGTATTTCCAGATGGACAGTTTCTCCCACATAGTTACGGGAATGAACATCTCCCTCGATCCGCCGTCCTGGGAAAACGCCGCCAGGACGATCCTCAATTCCGTGGAGGACAAGGTGGACTACTGTGCCAGGTATGGCGTTGAGATCACGCCGGAAGAATGGCCCTGTATGCATTTCCCGTCCGTGATCCTTGCAGACCGGGGCGAAATGGAAAGCCGCACGGCGGATCTTTTGTGCAAACATCTCGGCATAACCGTTGAGAACGCTCCTCCTTACCGTGGCGACCTCAAGGGCATCATCGAAAAACACTTTGACCTGATCAATATCGACATGGCGGCACTGCCCGGAAAAGTCGAAAAAGATTTCCGGCAGCGCTGTGCCAAAGATTACCGGCTGGAATCCGCCCTGGATCTTTACGAATTCACAGCCATCATCATCCGGTGCGTCCTGCAGTACAACAACTACCACTACATGGCGGCCTTCAGGAAAACCAGGCAGATGCGCCAGCTCCATGTCAAACCCATCCCCAGGGATATCTGGGGTTTCGGCATCCGGTACATGAGCGGAGGCCTCAGGACCATGGACCGGGAACACGTCCGTTACCATCTGCTCCCGAAAGGGGAAGCCTCCATCACCCGGATGGGGATCCGCTTTGACGGCCGTTACTACACCTGTGACCAGGCGGAGCAGGAAAGATGGTTTGACATGGCCAGATCCGGTTCTTCCTGGAAAGTGACGGCTGCCTACGACCCCAGGGATGCCGGCCTCATCTATATCAGTCCCACTACCGGCGCCTCGCCGGTGGAGTGCCGCCTCCTGGAAAAAGACCGCATCTATGAAGGGACGAGCACGGAAGAAGCGCAGCGGATGGCGGCGTTTGACTATGAGGAACAGGCAACCTATGCGCCGACAGAAGACTTCCACAGGATACAGCTGGAAGAGTTCATTGCAAGAACCAAAGCAGATGCCATTGCGAAACAGCCTCCAAAACCGGAGAAAAGCAAGGCGGCCCGGATCTCTGAGATCGAAGCAAACCGGAAGAAAGAAAAAGATGCCATCCGGGAAAGGAACACCAGGGAAACGCTGAAACGGCAGGGAGTCCTTCCGGAATCCGGCGACGAAACAGAAGCTCCGCCGGTGATCTCCCCCATCACCAGGATGCTGCAGGAAGCCCTTGACAACGCACTGAAGGGAGGATCCAATGACAACAATGATTCATGACGCGTTCTACCGCGATGCGTTCCTGGATGAATTCCGTTATAATCCGCTGATCGAGGCTCTCCCTCCTCCTTTTGAACCAGGCGATGCCATCGCAAAACTGATGATACGCCCGCCTTATTCTGACACCGAGCGAAATGCCCCTTCCTCTTACAGGCAGCTGCTTACCCAGCGGATCGTCCGGCTCCACCAGCCCATGGAGCGGGAAGTGGATGTGTTCGGACGGATCGACAGGTGTATCCGGTGGGGCTATGCGGACCGTAATCCGCTTTCACAGGTTTATGCGGCGCAGCTCGCTGCCGGTTACAATGCCTCCATCTCCGGCAAAGGGTTGAATTACATAAGGGGATACCACCCCCATACCTACGGTTTTTCCATCCTGGGGATTTCCGGCATTGGAAAAAGCACAACTGTGGAGAGCATCCTTTCCCTTTATCCACAGGTCATAAAACACACATCCTACCATGGGAACGCACTGCATATGCACCAGATCTCCTGGCTTAAGCTTGATTGTTCCTGCGACGGTTCCTTAAAAGGGCTTTGCATGGATTTTTTCCGTGAAGTTGACGACCTCCTCGGAACAGAGTACTGTACGCAATACAACTCCCGCCGCGCAACCCTCGACCGGATGATGATCGCCATGTCCCGTCTGTGCGTATCCCACAACGTTGGCGTTCTGATCATTGACGAAATCCAGAACTTATGCAGTGCCCAGAAGGGTGTTCCGGAAAAAGTCCTGAACTTTTTTGTAACGCTTGTCAATACGATCGGCGTTCCCGTGATCATGATCGGGACACCGAAAGCCCTTTCCATCCTTCAGAATGAATTCCAGCAGGCAAAACGCGGGAGCGGCCAGGGCGATGCTCTGTGGGAGCGCATGTCAAACGACATTTCCTGGGAACTATTCTGCAAGGCCATTTGGACATACCAGTATACGAAAGAACACATCCCGTTTACTGCCGGGATGAAGGATGCGCTTTACGATGAAGCACAGGGGATTCCTTTCCTGGCTGTCCATATCTATAAGCTTATCCAGGAAGACGCCATCCTTTCCGGGAAAGAATCCTTCCTGGCTGGCGACTTTCACCGCATCGCATCCGAAAAAATGGGACTTACAAGACCTATGCGGGAAGCCATGAAAGCCGGTAAGGAAGTCGACCTGAGACAGTATGTCGACATCACACCCTTCTCCTGCGCGGACTACCGGGATAATTACACAATCGCAGCTGAATCTAAAAGTCCGGCAGAACCCCCTGCCAAACCTTCCTCCGTCCAGGATGCTGCCGCACTTACCCTCATGGGACTTGGGCTTTCCCATGCGGAAGCTCTCACTTATGTATGCGCTGCCCTGGCTGAAGATAAAAGCGATTGCCCTGTTGCCCCGCTCATCGCAAAGAAAGCTTACCAGATGTATCTTTCCAAACCGGCAGCAGAGGATAAAACCGGATGTCCTTTTCCCGGACTGGCCGGTTACGAATCCCTGAAAGAAGCGGGGGTGATCGACGATGAAAGGCTTTAAGCATACCTCAAACCGGAAGCCTCCCGGCAGACTCCCACTTTTTCCGGAGCCTTATCCCGGCGAATCGTTTTACAGCATCCTGTGCCGTTACCATGTCCGGAGCGGAAACATCAACGACTGGTATACCAGCAACCAGCTGTTTGGTTATAACAGCAGCCTTACATCTACACTTCTGACTCCTTTTCATCTTGAGCTGGTAAATCACTGGCTTTCCCCTTCATCTGGCATAGATTCGGAAAAACTGCTGCACTCAAACACCGCGTTTAACCTTTATGCGATTACAGCCATTTCCCGTGAACTGGAACGCATACAGGATGTCGTAAACGGCAGCAAACCAACGGCTTCCTTCCCTCGCTGGATGCATCCAAGGATCATTCACCCTTCAGGGTATCTCAGGTTTTGCCCGGAGTGTGCAGCCGCTCAGAGAAAGCTCTATGGGGAACCGTACTGGCAGGTGCTCCCTCAGATCGAGGAAGTGGAGTACTGTCCCTGGCACAAGACCAGGATACGGGACAGCCACGTACAGTTGGAAAGTATAGGGTTTCATTATCATCCGGCTTCTTCTGTCCTGACAAAAGGTTATCTGGGAACTATTGGCAAAAACCGCTGTCAAAAATGGGAACCTCTGTACAAAAAGGAAAAACCCTACTTTATAAAGCTGGCTGAAAACATCAATTGGCTGCTTGAAAACGGACAAACTTATGCCGGCTATGAAAGACTGTGCCGGGTATACAACAGGCTTTCCGGAAAAGATGTCTATCACGGCTGGTTTGAGATCAGAAAGCAGAGGCTGTGGGAAGCCTTTTCCAACATATCTTGCAGCGATCAGCTTTACTCATATCTGGAATACAAGAACCCCAGACAGGTAGGCGGAGCCTCCCTCTATCTTTATTCGGTAAGGTTATGTTCCCATGTGATGATTATGACTGCATTGTTCGGAGATCCAAAGACGTTTTATGAGTATTAGTGCTGATTGAGTCGTAAAGGCACGTCCTTTATCTATCTTTATTGTATTATTCATCTATAATAAAAATCAGCCTCGTTTTTGTATTCATCTATAATTAACCGTATCATCTGAGATAAAGAGCAAATCATCAGCATACAACGGCCTTGGCACACAGAATGAATTCCTCAATCACGCTCCACTGATAGGACTGCGCCTGATATCCGAATTGAATGCAGCCCACGGTCTCCGCCCCAAGCGGGAAGAGCCATACTGATTCCATCTGTTGCGGCGTCAGCACACTCTGGACGATTTTTTGCGGGCAGACGCACGCTCCGACTCCGTAAAGACTGAGCCGCAGCAACATTCCCACATTATGCGAGACCGCTGTGACGATGGGATTGTCAACGCCTGCCCGCCTTAAAATATCACGACTGATCCTGCCGTCTATATCTTCCATGCCGCCCAACACAAAGGGGCATTCCTTTAACGCACTGTAATCCCCCGCAAGTAAATGTCTCTTACACTCCTCAGCGCTGTAGGTAAAGCGCTTGGCAAAAAGGCCCTTCTCGATCACAAGTACGTTTTCTTCTCTATAAAGATCGGTCAGGCTGATGCCGGGAAGATTTTCGGGAAAATCCGCTATGGCAAGGTCAATAGTCCCTTTGAGGAGCTTTTGGTGCAATTCACCGTTGGATCCTTCTGTTAATTCAACGATGATATTGGGATAGCTCTTCTGAAACAGAGCAATCGTTTTTGGCAGGATCATCTGTCCCCGCGCCGATGCCGCTCCCACGCGAAGGATGCCCTTCTGTTTTTGGGAAATGTCACAGAATTCACGCTGCATCTCATTGTGAAGTTTTTGAAAACCAGCCGCATATCTCAGCATGACCTCCCCCGCATAGGTCAGCTCCAGAGGAACACGGCGAACCAGCAGCTGACTGCCAAGCTCTTTTTCCATTCCGGCAATATGGGAACTGAGAGATTGCTGTGTAATGTGGAGCCGTTCTGCAGCCCGTGTAAAGTTGCGCTCCTGCGCAAGCACCGTGAAATACTCCATTGACGAAAAGTTCATGGCAAAGCCTCCAACTACAGTTTAAACATGTTGCTAATACTATTTTTAACAGTTTTACATTGTTATTTCAAGAATATATGATGAACTTATCAGGATGTACTTGAGAGGAGCAGAGAATTCTATCATGATTTTATGGTTTATCGCAGCTTTTACTGCATATTTCGTTAAGGGGCTGTGCGGCTTTGCCAACGGACTGATTTTTACGACCATTCTGGGTTTCGGCGCACCGAATGCAAGCATCTCGCCTGTCAACACACTATTAGGTTATCCGGCGAATTTGATCCTGACGTGGAAAAACCGCAAGAATCTTGAACGGAAGGTATGGCTGCCACTGTCGATTCTTGTATTGGCGGGAAGCATTCCCGGCGCACTTTTGCTGAAAAACGTGGACGAAAGAAGCACCAAAGTGGCGTTTGGCTTTGTGATTATCGCGCTTGGTACGGAGATGCTTGTGCGGGAATTCTGCCAAAAACGTGCCCGTTCCTCCAAATTGGTACTGGCAGTCATCGGCGTAACAGGGGGCATGTTATGTGGCTTATACGGAGTGGGAGCGTTATTAGTAGCTTATGTCAGCCGTGTGACGGAGAATGACGGGTCATTCAAAGCAAATATCAGCGCGGTATTTGTTATAGACAACACATTTCGCATCATCATCTATAAGACGGTGGGACTGCTTTCATTGGGAACCATAAAAACAGTTTTACTCATCATTCCTTTTGCCCTGCTGGGGTTGTTCACAGGCATAAAGTGCTGTGGACATATGGATGAAAAAATAGTCCGTAGGCTTACTACTGCTTTATTAATTCTGTCGGGTATTTCATTGGTTCAGAAAAACCTGTAAACTAATATTCGGGAGGTACAAATGATTTACACGAATGATTATGAATCCCCTCTGGGTAATATCCTGCTCGCCGGCGACGAACAGGGACTAACCGGCCTATGGTTTACAGTAGGAAGCCGGTACACGGGGCTTGGGCTGAAAAAAGATGCCCGTCGATGTGAAACGGACTATTTTGATCAGACAAAAGAATGGCTGGACATTTATTTTTCAGGCCGCGATCCCGGGTTCTTTCCGAGACTTCATCTGGTAGGCTCTGATTTCCGCAATCGTGTCGGAGAGATCATGTGTGAGATTCCTTTTGGAAAGACGGTCACATACAGGTGGATCGCCGACCAGATTGCAAAAGAACGTGGGCTCAAAAAGATGTCCGCCCAGGCGGTTGGCGGTGCGGTCGGTCATAATCCGATCTGCATCATCGTGCCATGCCACCGTGTGGTTGGATCGTCCGGGAACCTGACTGGATACGGGGGTGGAATTATGCGGAAGAAAGCCCTTCTGGAACTAGAGGGCAATGATATGAACCTATTTACGGTCCCGACAAAAGGAACAGAGTTATAAAGAGCCTTTGCTTATGTTGCAGAAAAGAGCGTCTCCACAGAGGAGGCGCTCCTTTTGTCCATCTGCAACGATTAAAAGCGACCAAAAACATGGGATTCAACGTTAATGCTTAAAAAGCAATTCTTTTTTAATTATCGCTCCGGTTCTAACTTCCGAACGACCTGATGCTTGCGATTACGGTTAAGCTGGTCTGCTTCAACCTTCTTAGCCCTGAGATCTGCCAGCAGCGACTTCCTTGCCGCCTCCCGGATCGGCTTCATCTGTCTCTCTTTTATTTCCGGATCATGAAGCATCCTGTCAAGTCTTGCTGTAATCCCTCTCGTCATGCCACGGAATTTCTCCATGAGATCTCCCAGGACATGCTTCACGACTGATTTCGCTTTATCAGAAAGCCGTCTGTCGGCGTCCACATCATGATCCCGGAAATCCATGATAATACCGAAGTCGGCATTCCGAGTTTCCTCTGTTACGACTTCTGACACTGCTTCGACCGCCTTATCATATGCAGCCTCGGAGACCTCATTGATCATCGTCTCAATATCCTCGATCTCCATAGTCAGCTGATTGAGATCCTCCTGCGCTTCCCGGATTCCCCGGTCTTGTTCGACCATCTTTTCTTTTTGCCGCATCAGGATATAGTCTTGCTTCTCCAGATACGCCCGGCCGCCATACTCCGGTTCATGATCCAGCTGCAGACCATGATTTCTGCATATATCGAAAAGCATTTCCCGGCAGGCAGCATCAAATGTCTTTTTTCGGTTGTTCATCTTTCCCGGTTTCTGATCAGGATACGGCAGTTCAAAGCCCAGAGCTTCCAATGCTTTTTCCTGCTGCGGCGCAATCTCACCATAACGGTTTTCGCAATCAAAGACATGACGCTCATGGATGTGCGGCGTCGCTTCGTCAAGATGCAGCGACCAGTCCAGGATATGGATGTGGTCACCAAAGCGGCGCTCAAATTCTTCAAAGAACTCCACCGCAATTTCTGCGAGTACCGCCGGGGAGACGGACTTCTCCATGGTGCCGATCTGAATCAGCGATTCCTCCGGGCAGGTCTTTTTATCCCGCCAGAGATCTTCGGTCGACCGGTCTCTGTTTGAATGTCCCGCCTTCCGGTTTCGCTCATGCTGCGCTTCACAGAAATCATCATAATGCTCCGAATAGAAAGCCCTCTCGATCTGCTCAAAGGAGTAAACGATTCGATCCTCCTGCTCCTGATCTATCGGAAAATGAAATCCCTGGTAGCAGTCCCAGTAGACATTTTGTTTCGCACGTTCCTGGTCGATGTGTTCACTGTTTTCCAGATCAAACCGTCAGTCGTTATGCCTGGGATTATAGGCTCCATGTCTGCCCGACCGGCCATTGTGTCTTGTCAATTTCATCTATAGCAATTCCTTTCTTTTTCAAAATCATGTTTTCCCCCTGCCTCACATAATTCGCAAAAGGCATGTGTTTGTCGGCAGGTAATACCCAGTACGAAGTGTCGATTCTCAACACTTCACTGGGCAGGGCTGCCGCCCTTGACCCGCTTTCCGGTTCCGGATGTTCTTAAGCCAATCCGAAACCGGGCGGAGCTGCGCCGCGGCCTTCACCGCAGCTTCTTCCTTCGCTGCTTTAACAGGGACGTGACACGTCCCTGTCAGTATCGGACAGGGAGAAATCACCATCGGAAGTCCTCCGGGATTCTCCTGCTGTCCAGATACTTTTGCCTGGCCTCTTCGCGCTCCGCATCAGTGCCCGCTGTTTTGTATTTCGTATAAAGCTCGCGATCACACATGGTATTCAGTTTTCGCTCCAGATCCATTCAGATCTTCGCTTCATTTTCATCGAAGCCGAAAAGATGGAACCTGATCAGATCGATGAAAAGCTCATACCATGACATCCCT
>JAZRKZ010000468.1:0-3662 GCA_045646565.1 Lachnospiraceae bacterium | reverse complement strand
GCCACTATACAAAAATACATTGAGAACCAGGGTTAATAGCTACGAATTTAAAAGGCTCCTCCCACCGCCCAAGGGCAGTGGGTTTCCGCCTATCACAACCGAGGATTATATTTATGAAAACAGACCGTACACATCTGTAACACGCGACGTATCAAAGCTACTTACATCCAGCGTAGTGAGACTGCTGCAACGTTCAAACATACCTGCTTGCATACCTGTTCACAATGGAAAAAAACTTATCAGGCTTCTCTTTTACGGACCAATGTTTACATTTTCTCAAAATATGTACCTTTGTGCCGGGCCGCACATTTTTTATTCCGACCAGGTGCCTTACAGGCACCAGAGCATCATATTCACCATGTACGAAAACCACCGGCATTTCCAATTTGCTCAGTTCATTTTTATAATAAGGAATGGCACCGTTTTTATCACAGGCACTCCTTTGGAAGTCCAGCATGGATTTTCCTGCATTATCTTCCTTGCAGGCTCTCCAGACCTCATCTACAATTTGATCAGTGATCTTGCGCTTATCTCCAATCAAAGAATACTCAATGAACCATTTTGCCAGCCATCTGCTTTTTGCGATCCATTTATACTGGGATATCGTCAAATCAGTTTTATTAATATACCAGTACGAAAAACGACCGAAGGGTATCGTTGGCGAGATTCCCCATGTATCAACAGGAATAAGCATTTGCACCTGCGAAGGATACCTCAGCGCATACCCGATTGCAATCGCTCCTCCCATCGACAGACCGGATAAAATGAACTCTTCCACTCCCAGCTTCTCTGTCATCAGTTTTATTGAATGAATGTGGACATCAAAGAATTTCTCCCCGCACAGGCCGTCAGGCTTATCACTCTTTCCGTATCCCAACAGGTCAGGGGCATAAACAGAATATTCATCGCTAAAACTTTGCATAACTTCGAACCAGGAGAGCATTGCATTATCGCAGCCGCTGCCATGCAGCAAAATAATTGTCTTTCGGCCATCTCCCTTTTTATAAACATGGATAGTGCCATATGATGTTGATATATCTAATTCATTCATTTGCAGATTCTCCTTCCTGCATCTTTACGGCAGTCTCCGGATCAAGTCTCGCTGAATCAATGAGACACCTTTTCGACTAACCGAATGATGCCAAGCACCGCCAACATATACGGCACCAGGGCGACGGCGCACGGGAGCAGATACAGATACGGACACGGAATCCACCTGTAGAACAGTTCCAGCGCGGCATTACCCTCCGGCTCGACCGTGTAGAAGAAGTTGGCTCTCGGGCTGACACCGGTCCACCGAAGGAACATGCTGAAGATGTAGAGAAGAAAAGCAATGAGGAACAACATGACGACAGTTCCGGGCAGATCCTTAAGCTCCGGTTTATAAAGACCGAACGTGACAAGGGCCAGCGCCTCTATTATAAGAAGGTAATGTGTCCCATAGAATCCGAGCATTCTCGGCAGTAATATTGAATATCCTGCGAATCCGTAGGCGGGGATGGCAAGCGCCATGAAAGCGCCGAGAGTCCCGACGAAAAAGCAGAAAGCCATAAGATTCCTGTTCTTCTTAATTACAGAGACCGGTATCAGCATCATATTGATGTTGCACAGCTGCAGAGGCAGCTCCCTCCACCAGTTAAAGCCTCCATAGTTCTCGTAAATCACCATGTATTCTTTATCGAGAGATAAAGTATACTTATAGACGAAGAAGCCTATTATGCTGAATACACATATGCCGGTCAGTACATTTCTCCGGGCTTCAAAAGATTTGCCGCGAAGAAGCCGGCTGGTAATGACCAGCAAGGTTATAAGAACGGCATATACTCCAAGAAAGAGTCCGTTGAAAGGTCTCATGATCCATACATTTGTATCATACTGCATTATATAATCCCCTTTTCATATGCAGAATAAATTAATATCTTTTTTCCTGTGATGCAGTTTGAACCTGCGGCAAATCAGAGAATTCCACGATCTCAAGTCCCCAGGAATCAAGCGGAATGAACTGTCCTTTCGTAATCGGTTCTTCCGTGAGCAGACAAGTCCCGCTCTCCTGACAGACGGCCGACTGTGATTCGTCCGAAAAGTTCAGATAGAAACACACCTTCCTGCCATCCTGATTGACCCCTGACCGCAGGATGATAGGGAATTTCTGGTCCGGAATTTCAACGCCTGCACTTGCGGCAGTATCGCATACCAGCTTTTTTAGATTTTCAAAGCTCAGCCCACAACCCAAGTAGGTCGCTTCCCCCGCGCCGTAAGCGTTCCTGGTGACCGCCGCATAGCGGCCAAAGCTTGGGTGATCATACAAAACAAGCGGTCTTGCCCCCATGACTTGCAGGCATTCCATGAATACTTCCGCCTCTCCGGACATTTCCATTTCCCCTGCCCGAAGCCCCACGTGATCCGGCAGTGTGAAATGACTGTAGGAAATTCCGCACACCTCTCCGAGAACATGCGGCGTTTCGTCATGCCAGACCTTTGTGTTTTCATCCGCGAAGGCGCTTTTAAATGTCACAAGGATGTGACCGCCGCCTTCCACATACCGCCGCACGGTCTGCAGAAGGTCTTCCGAAGCGGCGTAAAGAGCAGGGATCACCACCAGCGAATACTCCGAGATGACCTTAAAAGCATTCTGCGGGAAAATGAAATCACATTCCAGATTGCATTCATAAAGGGCCCGGTACACTTCCATCAGCACCTCATTGTAGCGATACGACTGCCCGCCCTTCTCACTGATCGGGAACCAGTCAAGGGCTGTGAGGGCCGTATTGCTCACGAGTATCGCGACCTTATTCTTCTTTTTAAGATTCACCAGATGTCTGCCGATCTTCTTCCATTCAGCGCCGACCTGCTGCGCAGCTACGTAAGTGTCATTCTCCTTGAAATCATGGGACAGAACTCCCTTCCAGTAGGTCTCACAGCCGTTGTGCAGGGAATGCCAGTGCCAGTATTCTACCATGTTGGCGCCATTTGCCACATGCGCGTAGGCCGCAAGGCGCAGTTGGCCGTCAAACGGAAGCCACTCCGGAAAGCCCTGTGCTTCCGTTTCCAGAATCAGATAGTTGTCACGTTTGACGGATCTCGTCAAGTCTCCTCCAAATGCGATCTCGACGCCGGTCAGGTCGTTCTGCGTGGGATGGTAAATATCCGTCCCGACCACAGTCATGGCCTTCGCGTTCTCAAAGACATCCGTCTCACCGTTAAGCCCGTAGGAATAACCCTTCCAGCTGAAGTCCGTATTATGTGTGATGAATTGATCATCCCGCAGATACGGCTCCACGATCCGGCGCTGCCACATCAGGAAATCTGCCACCAGTTTCCGCTGATATTTTGCAAATGCACCCCCAAGGCTCCCGTTGATCGTCCCCCTGACATCCGGGAAATCTTCCCACGCATTGATCCGGTTGCTCCAGTAGTCCAGACCGAAAGCACGGTTCAATTCATCCAGGTCACCGCCAAAGAGCTCCTTCATGTATTTGACAAATCCAAACTGCACGTTCGGTCCCGCGGTTCCGTAGGCTTTTGTCTCGTTGTCCAGCTGCACGCCTATGACGTTTGGATAGGAGGCGCAGGTCTCCATCATTTTCCGGATCGCCCTTTCCGCATAGAACAGATAGACCGGATGCGTGATGTCCATGTTCTGCCGATGACCGTAGAGCCCG
>JAZRKZ010000467.1:0-3241 GCA_045646565.1 Lachnospiraceae bacterium | reverse complement strand
ATCAACCAGAGCTGGCAGCCGACAGTCGATGACTACAAGGCGATCGCGCCCGAAGAAGACAAGATGAACTACAGCTTCAACTATGCCAGGATGGTCGACGGAAAAGTTACGATCATCACCGGCGCTTCCGATGGCATGGGCTTCAAGATGGCGGAACTGTATGCGCAGCACGGCGCAAAGGTCATCATGATCGCGCGCAGGCCCGAGAAGCTCGAAGCAGCAGCGCAGCAGATCCGTGAAACGATCGAGTACGCGGAAGTCTATCCGTATCCCGCTGACATCATGGATCCTGAGAAGACCAAGGAAGTCTTCGCGTGGGTCATGGAGAAATTCGGCCGTCTCGACGTCCTTGTCAACAACGCAGGCGCAGGAGATCCGTGCATTGCCGATACTTCCGACGACGAGCTGATCGACTGGTATGTTGATCTCAACCTCAAAGGACCTATGCGCTACTGCAGAGAAGCACTCAAGATCATGCTTCCCCAGAACTACGGCCATATCGTGAACATCGGTTCCATCAACGGCACACGTCCTCTCTGCGGCTCCGTTTATTCGGCAGCAAAGGGCGGCCTGAACATCTGGACAAAGGCCATCGCGATCCGCTGCGTCGGAACCAACGTCAACTGCAACGCGGTATGCCCCGGCTTCACAGTGACACCTCTTTCCCTGAACCAGGAGAGCAACAAGACCGAGACCGGCGCTGCCAAGAAGGCCAGAAGCGTCGACTATCTGCCGATCCTTCACAAGAAGTCCACAAGAAATGTGCCGACCTTCTCGATCGACCAGGCGAACGCTGCTCTGTTCTTCGGCTCCGACCTCGCACGCTGCATCACCGGACAGGTCGTCAACGTAGATAACGGACAGTATCTGTAATAATTGAGCATTAAGCACAAACAATATCGTTACGCCGGCGCGCTGACTGTTCTCAGACGCGCCGGCGGATGCGGGAATCATTAACACTGCTTTTACTATATGGGGGAAAACCAATGGTCAAAACACAGAGAAACTTTCTTATCGCCGCGATCGTCGGCCTGCTCATCCTGTTCTTCCTGCCACCGGTCAACGGACTGACCAGTGTCGGCGTCAGGTTCCTGGCAGTATTTATTCCCACCGTCATCATCTGGCTGATCGAGGGCGGCAGCGGCTGGTCAGGCCTGATGGCCACGGCGCTCATCGTATTCCTCGGCGTCTACAACGGCGCAGAGACGTATAAGCTCCTCTGGGGCGGCGCGCTGGTCGCGCTCTGCATCCCGTTCTACATGATCGCCAACGCGCTGGAAGAGTGCGGCGCCGTCATGTGGGTCGTACGCTGGATCCTTTCCAGAAAGATCGTGCACGGAAGACCTACACTGTTCACGATCCTGTTCACGATCTCCCTGATCCTTGTATCGGTCATGATCACGCCCATGGTCACCGTCGTCATCTTCTTCAAGGTCCTGAAAGACCTGTGCGAATCGATCGGCTATGACCACGACTCCGATTTCTACCGCGCGCACGGCCTGATCATCGCATGGATCGGCCAGGCAGTGGACGGATGCCTTATCTGGGGCCGTCCCTTCATCCTCTCCATGGTCGCCATGATCGTCGGCCTTGGATTTGAGAGATTCACAGTCAACGATTTCTTCCGCCTGGCGATCCTGTACCTGATCATCATCACGATCGTCTCCATCATATTCGTGAAGTTCTGGATCCGTCCGAACTGCGCCAACTTCGAGAACTATGATGACGCGGCAGTGCGCGAAGAGCTGAAGGCGAACCCCCTGAACACCCGCTCCAAGATCCTCCTGGTCGCGATGCTGGCAGTCGTGTTCTGCTACGTCGGCGCGTTCTTCACGCCTCTCGGAGCACTCCAGGTATACCTCGGCGGCCTTCCGGCAGCAGCGCCCGTCTCCCTGGCGGTCTCGATCCTGGCGCTCATCTATATTACATCGGAAGACGGAACGAAGAAGCCCGTTCTGGATATCGGAAGAGAGATGTCCAGGCTTCCCTGGAACACCATCATTTTCCTGGGTTCGGTCATGTTCTTCGGCGGCATCGTAGGATCCGAGGAATTCGGAATCTCCGCGTGCCTGAGCAACATCATCACGCCTATCGTATCGAGCCTGTCGCCGATCGTCTCGTTCGTGGTCGGCCTTGCGATCGCCAGCATACTGACGAACCTTACGTCGAACGCGGTCTCCTGTATGGTGGTCCTGTCGTGTTTCGTGCCCGCCATGATCGCGGCGCCGAACATCGGGATGTCCCAGGTCCTTGCCTTCTGCGTCTGCACGGTCACGATCTGCGCGACAGCGATCGCGACACGCGCAGCCTGCGCGACCATGTCGCTGGTATACTGCCCTGACGGCATCGAGTACGCGGGAACGGCAAAATACAGCATCACGCTCTGCGCAGTCATGGTACTGATCAGCGCGCTGGTCCTGGTCCCTGTCGGAAGCGGCATCTTCGCAGGCCTCGTGTAACAAGCAGGTGTAATACTCGAACAGCAGACGCATTAATGAAAGGTGTGCCCTTCGATAACAAATGGTGATAACAAACCGCACAGAAAGTGCGCCACACGAGTCCGTGTGGCGCACTTTTTGTGCTTTGGCACAATCTGACCGGTAAGATGTGCCTGAAAAAGAGGGTAAATAAGCGGTTTTTAGGATTGGCACGAGGATTGCTGGATATAGGGCAGTTAGTTTAAAGCCGTATGAATTAGGAGCGGCAGACGCTGGAAGGAGGAAGAGAATCATGGCTGAGTATAAAGGCATTCCCATGAATCCCAGGATGTTCGATCATCTGAAGGGCGCGTCCACGGGGATCCGCAATATGGATTACAACTGGAGAGACATTTCCCTTTACGCATTGTCGATCGGCTGCAAGAGGCCGGACACCCCTTACTTTTTTGAGAGAGACAAGAAAGGGCTGCACGCGTTCCCTACGTTCTCATCGATCCCTTATCTGAACAACATCACGATGAGGACCATCACGCCGGTCCCGGACGGCACCAACGAGATCTACCGGGACTATCTTGAGAGGATCCTCGGTTATATGCCCAACGGGCTGCACATGGCGATGGAAATGACGTTCCACACACCGATCGATCCCTATGCGGGAACATTCGTCGTCAGGGACCATCTCAACGGCATCTTCGACAGGGGAGAAGGAAAAGGGACCGTGGCAGACTGCGGCATGGACGTTTTTGACCAGGCAGGCCGCCACATGACGACGCTGCACAGCTATCACTTCAATGACGCATTCG
>JAZRKZ010000466.1:0-8124 GCA_045646565.1 Lachnospiraceae bacterium | reverse complement strand
GCCGATCCGCGTCTTCCGGTTTTACATGTGTGTAATAAATTCTATCCGGGTAAACGGCAACGATCGGTCCCTTCTGGCAGAAGCCGAAGCAGCCGGTCTTGACAACCTTGACCTGATCCGCAAGTCCTTCCGCAGCAAGCTTCTCCTCGAGCCTCTTGATAAGAACAGCGGAATCGCCTGCTGTACATCCGGTACCGGCGCAGACAAGGATATTCATATGCTGCTCGCCTTCGTCAAGCTCGAACTTGTCTTCCAGTCTCAGCTGAAGATACCTTCTCTCTGCCTCGCGGACAGCGAGAAGTGCTTTCAATGTTGTGATTTTTTCTTTCATGCCTTTGCCCCCGCTTTCTTCTCCTCACGCACGATTCTTCTGATCTCGTTCGTGAAATCATTGTTGACCAGGGCATTGCCGTAATACTTCCCGTCAATAATGCAGACGTGTGCCAGTCCGCAGACACCAAGGCATCTTGTCGCGTCGAGTGAGAAAAGGCCATCCGGCGACGTCCTGTTGACAGCCGCTCCTGTCAGCTTCTCCACCCGGTCAATCAGCTGCTGGGCGCCTTTGACATAGCATGCTGTACCGAGACATACATTGATGACATGCTTGCCCTTAGGTTCCGTTGTGAACTGCGCATAGAACATGACAACGCCGTACACTTCCGCAGGGCTGCTTCCGGTTGCTTCCGCGATCTTTTCCATAGCCTCGAACGGGATATAGCCAAGCTCATTCTGTACCTCATGAAGCATTTCAATGCAGGGTCCGGCCTGATCTTTGTGCCGCGCGACAATCTCGTCAATCGTCCGCAGCGCTTCTCCATTTAGCTTTTCCATATAAAAGCCCCTTTCTTATGTAACAATTTACCTCTTAATGGACGGTTGCACACATACCTAGTTTAAGTATACCTTTAATTCGGTATTTTAACAACGATATAACGTTTCTCTATGAGTATTTTGTAAAAATTAACAAAAATTACAGCTTCTTAACCACTAATAATTTGCAACAACTAACTTTTCATCAGAACATTAATAACGGCTTTTTACATATTATTTTCATTTATTATTAGTAGATGCTAACTAAAATAGTATTCGATATTCCTATACCGATTGCACAAAAACAGATTGCCCTCACAAGTGCGGATCCGCCTCCTTTTCCGCCCGTATTTTGAATCACAGCCCTCTTTCCATCCCTTTCATTGACATTGCAAATCCATGCATGGTATAACTGAATTCACATGGAGGAACAACATATGTATATATGGATCACAAGACACGGACAGACACGACTGAACCACGCAAAGCTCATGCAGGGCCTTACTGATGAGCCGCTGAACGAGACAGGACTCCGCCAGGCCCGCGAAGCCCGGAAAAAAATCGGTGATATGAAATTTGACGCCGTCTACGCGAGCCCGCTTGGCCGCGCGATCGATACCGGCGCGATTGTCGGCGGCGTAGCGAGGGAAGATGTCATCATTGACCCGCGTATCATCGAGACCGATTTCGGCAGATACGAACAGAAAAAATATTATCTGCTGGGTCCCGCCATGACGTTCTACTGGGCGCTTCCCGAGATCTTCCCGGCGCCGCCGACGGTGGAGACGACCGACCACATGAAAGCACGCGTCTCGGAGTTCCTTAGGGAGCTTGAACAGAAAGGTTATGAAAATGTCCTCGTATCCTGCCACGGCGGTATCATGAGGGTTCTTTCCGGCCATCTGACAGACAGAAAGAACGGTCTTATGTGGAGGCCGAAGCCCCACAACTGCGAGATTCGCGTATTTGAGGCTGTAGACGGAAAACACCGGCTGCTGCGCACAATAAACTAAACATAAAAGAGAGGTCTACACTATGCACGAAAAATCGAATCCTTCAGCTCTTCTTCCCATCGTTGTCTTTCTTATCCTTTATTTAGGCAACGGTATTTTCTTCGAATACATCCATCCTCTTGAAGGACAGATGGGCTTTTATATCATCTCCGTTGTCGTCGCGTTCACGGTAGCGCTTGCTGTCGCCCTGATCCAGAACCGCAGGATTTCATTTGATGAAAAGATCCACCTGTGCGCCAAAGGTATCGGCGATGAGAACATCACGATCATGCTGTTCATTTTCCTGCTTGCCGGAGCGTTCAGCGGAATCGCGAAGGAAGCCGGCGGCGCATCCAGCACGGCCAATCTTCTGCTCTCGATCATCCCGGCTCAGTTCGCTATTCCGGGACTCTTTATCATCGCGTGCCTGATTTCCATGGCCATGGGAACCAGTGTCGGTACAATTTCCGTCCTTGTTCCGATTGCCGCGGCTGTCTCCGAGAACGGCGGCCTTCTTCTCCCGCTCTGCGTAGCGACTGTCGTCGGAGGTTCTATGTTCGGCGACAATCTCTCCTTCATCTCCGACACGACTATTGCGGCGACGAATACACAGGGCGTTCAGATGAAAGACAAGTTCCGCACGAATATCCGTGTCGCACTGCCTGCCGCGGTCCTCACGCTGATCATTCTCATCATCTATGCAGTAACGCATAAAGCTGCCTCGATCGGCTCGTACCCCTTTGTTCTGGCCCAGGCCCTGCCTTATTTCATTGTACTCGTCCTTGCGATCATCGGCGTCAATGTCTTCATTGTCCTCGGAATCGGCATCGCCCTATTCCTGTTCGTCGGCTTTGCGACCGGATCCCTTACCTATGTCACCATGTTCGCCGCGCTCGGAAGCGGAACTTCGGGCATGTATGAGACAATGATCGTCACGATCCTCGTCGCTTCTATCGGCGCGCTCATCAAGGCCAACGGAGGATTCACCTCTATCCTTGAGTTCATCCAGAAGCACTTTCATGGTGCCCGCGGGGGCATGTTCGGTATCGGTCTCCTCACGGCGCTCATGGATATCGCGACCGCCAATAACACTGTCGCTATCGTCATGGCGGCTCCGATTGCCAGGCATATCTCCGAGGAGTATGGTATCGATCCGAAGCAGACCGCATCCCTCCTCGACACATGTTCCTGTATAGCACAGGGCATCATCCCGTACGGCGCGCAGCTGCTGATCGCTGCCAGCCTCGCAGGGCTGTCGAGTGTGAATATCATCCCCTACCTGTTCTATCCGTACCTGCTCGCTCTCTTTGTGGTGCTGATGATCATCTTCAGGGGCGATAAATATACCCTGAAGAAAACAAAGTCTTCGTCAAGGAAGTTTTAGTTCTTAACAGCTAAGGGGCTGTCGCATCAGGCGACAGCCCCTTATCGGTTCATTCCAACTGTATTATGTTCTCAGATACCAGGCTTTCGATAAAATCGTTTCAATGATACGGTCAGCATCGCTGCGGCAATAACAAGAAGGACCAGTTCCAGTACAGCGACCGGAATCATGCTGCCAAGCATGACGGTAATGAAGTCGAACGCGAAATGAAGAAGCATTGCGAGGAACAGATACATAATACGCCCCTTCACCTGTTTGACAGTCTGCCATACAATGATCGACAGGGCTATCTGCAACATGACCGCGGACACTCGTTCCATCATCCCGAGGAGATAGACCGGCGCGGCGGCGTTCTTAAGTACCTCAACAGACTTCTCCAGGAGTTCCTGCGCCTCACCGGTATACTGGGGCAGCGTCCCATTATTGATCGCCATCACCATAGCCAGATTGCTGACTCCTGTCATGCCAAGGACCATAAACACTTCCAGACCGCCGTGACCCGCACCATACATGATGGCGTTCCTGTCATCGCTGTGAAGATGCTTCATGAGCACATGGAACGCGATATAGCGGCCGGTCTCCTCGAATAAGGCCGCCATTGCCGCCCCGTAGACCGCGTAATAAAGCGTATTGCTGTTCAGCACACTGCCGGCTGACGATCCGAGCACCAGCCGATGCACGGCGCTTTCAAGGACCATCGCAAAAACCAGCATTGTGATGCAGCCGATCACAAACGCCTCGGTCTTCATTCTGTATTTCTTCCTGAGGACGATGAAAAGAATCATCGGTCCCAGAATTCCGAACGCTGCCTGCGCCGTTATCATAGCTATCTGTCCATTTCCAATCATAGATCAAACCTCTCAATTATAATTATTAACTCACGCCCTGACCACGTAACAGTCATACCGCACGTTCCTGCAGTCAATAGAATAACCTGCCTTCCTGCCGGCGAGCGGCCCGCCCTTAACAGGGCGTTTGACCACGATCCTGCGCGGTACCGCCGCGCAGGCAGCGTCAAGAAGCTCCTTTTCATCCGCACAGGGCGTCTCCAGCTTCTGAAAGAGCTGCAGCTTTTTGGTACTGATCCCGGACTTCTTTTTAGCCGGGAACATGGGGTCGAGATAGATGATATCCGGCCGGCAGTCAAGCTTCGCGAGTATCTCCACGCAGTTCCCTTCGCGCAGTTCCATCCGCCGGGCAATCTCCCCGATATCGGGATCAGCCTGTGCGCGTTCCAGGGCATCCCGAAGGAGCGCGGCTATGACAGGATTGTATTCGCATAGAATGACGGAGAATCCCCCTGCCGCAAGAATAAATGAATCCTCCCCGAGACCGGCAGTCGCGTCGACAGCCACCGGATCCGTGATTTCCTCTTTGAACCTGACGGCCCGAAGAAGCTTTTCATGCTGCAGGTGGCCGCCCGTGACTCGGGGGATCATTTGCCGAAAATCGCCGCGGAGTTCCATTTGCCCCATGACGAGCGCAAGCCCATATTTATCCAGCCTCAGATACTGCTCCTTACCTTCTATCTCATCTGTATTCGTAATCAGCCTGGTCCCCAGATGGTCCGCAATCTCTGCAGCCCTGTCCATCCATTCCGCTCCTGCCGCCACAACTTTCATCGGCACCTCCCAATCGCGCATCTTGTCTTATTTTGCCACAAAAACTATCCGCCGTAAACTGTAAGTGTAACAGTCTCAAAACCGGATATGAGAAAATTCCGACATTATTCTTTCCCGACCGTTTCGTTCCGTGTTACAATAAATATATAATTGATTTCTGCTGAAGATTTTGAACATATGTAAATGGAGACGCATACGATGAGTGGTGAAGAACGCAGACATGAATTACTGGATCTGCTTGGCAGCAGCAATAAGCCGATTTCAGGACGTCATCTGGCAGACCGTTTCAATGTCAGCCGCCAGGTGATCGTTCAGGATATCGCCCTTCTCCGGGCAAACGGATTACAGATTTTTTCAACCAGCCGCGGCTATTACCTGCAGGCGGGCGAAGCACTGACCCGTGTATTCAAAGTGCGCCACACTGAAGAGCAGGTCGAAGAAGAGTTGAATCTGATCGTGGATCTCGGCGGACGAGTCGAGGATGTATTTGTCTACCACAAAATCTATGGCGTCGTGCGGGCGGACCTGCATCTGAAGTCCCGTTGGGAAGTACGCCAGTATCTGGACGAGCTCGGTCAGGGGGAGTCGACTCTCCTTATGAATGTGACCTCGGGTTATCATTACCATACGGTCAGCGCGGATTCAAAAGAAACGCTGGACCTCATTCAGGAACAGCTTGCCGCGCATGGCTTTCTTGCGCCGCTTCGGGATTACGAGCCTGTTAATTTCTGGTAAGCTTTGCGGGTGGTCTTCATAGCAGCTTTTGGAAAACCAAAAGCCACTGAAATACATGATTTGTTAAAAAAAGTTGCCTTCCAATGCGAAAGGCAACTTTTCTTAGATTCAAGTCTCGCTTTTTGCAGCTCCTAATCGTCACACAACCACAGCGCCCTCCGGCGTAAGCCCAAGCTCCTCGTCCATCCATACGCTCACCGACTGATCCTCGACCGAGAACTCGCCGTAGCCCTGACGGGTGATCGTCACCTTTCTGTCGCTGTGGCCGAGCACATCGTAATAGGTCTTGCCGGCGAACTGCTTTCCGACGAACATTCTTCTGCGGTGTCTGCCGCGGCTCGAGATGAGGACCGCAATGCCGTACTTCTCACGAGTCCAGCCAATGCAGTATTTGTGTGTAAAATAATCATTCTGTCCGCCGTAGGCGTACATTCTTCTGACCATCAGCATCAGCTCAAGGTCCTGACCGACCGGCGGGATGTTGCTGTGCGGTATGCCGTAGAGGTCTCCGTAGAAGACGCACGGGTAACCATTTTGACGTAGCAGGATCAGCGCGTAAGCGAGCGGCCTGAACCACGGCTTGACCGGAGAGGCAAGCGATTGGCCGGGCTGCGTGTCGTGGTTGTCCACGAACGGCACCGAATGGATCGGATTCCACTCTGTCAGCGTATCCCTGAAAATATATCTTAGGTCGTAGTTTTCCCGGTTGTAGGAAGCGTCGCAGAAATGGAAGTGCAGGGGCACATCGAAAAGGCTCATCTGATAGTCTACCTTATCGAGATATCTTGTCAGCTTCTGCACGTCTCCGCTCCAGTACTCGCCGACCGCGAACAGATTACGTCCGGTCGTGTCGCGCATGTGCCGGAGCCAGTCGCGATAGAAGTACGCGTCGATATGCTTGACCGCGTCAAGACGCACGCCGTCCATCTCCGTCATGCCTTCATACCAGGTTCCCCACTTGTCGAGCTCCTCGACAACTTCCGGATTCGACTGGTCGATATCTGCTCCCATGAGATAATCAAAGTTGCCGAATTCGTTGTCAACGTTCTGACTCCACTGATGATCTTTCAGCTTGTAGATCGGGCTTCCTGCAGGTTCCTCATTGCGGAAGCCGGAGAAGTGGCGGTGATCCCACTTGAAATCGGAATAGGTATCGCCCCGGCCCGGGAAGTCGTAGACCGTCTCCGCCTCGACTGTTTCATAATTCTCGCCGATCTCATAGTTCCGGTTGTCCGGGCTGACTCTGATCGCCTCGACCTCCTCCCTGTCGTCTGCACCGAGTTTATGGTTCAGAACAACGTCCGGGTAGACATGAAGCCCCGCATCGTGGCAGGCGTGGATCGCAGCCTGGTACTCTTCTCTCGTACCGTACTTTGTCCTGACCGTTCCCTTCTGATCGAACTCTCCGAGATCGTATACATCATACACGCCGTAACCGACGTCCTCGCTGCCGCGCATGGACTTGTATGCGGGCGGCGTCCAGATGGCGGTGAAGCCCATGGCTTCGAGGGAGGCTGCATTTGCAGCAAGCTCCTTCCACAGATTGCCGTCTGAAGGAAGATACCACTCGAAGTACTGCAGCATCGTTCCGTTTCTTGTGAACGAGTTGTAATACGCCATCAGGAAGTTCGTACCCGCGTGGCCGTAGCCTTCCCGGTTCATCTGCTCGTAGAGATCCGTGACCGTATTGAGAACGCTCAGGTTCAGATTGCGGCTTGCCGCGTCCTCCTTGGCCGTCTGGAAATCTGTCAGCATATGACGAACGGTCAGAGCGGAGTCCGACATGGCGTCAAGGCTGTCTTCCTGCGACAGCAGAACGTTCGAACTGCTGTCAAGTTCCTGTTCGAGAAGTTTGAACAGCATCTTTTTATCGAGCTGCGCACGGACGCTGTAGGCCATTGACTCAGACAGACCGGAAAGAATGCCTGCCGCCGCGATCTGCGTCGCCATCTTCATCTGCTGGCTCGCGGCGTTGTCACCGACGTAGCTGATGCTGTTGCCCAGATGCTCCAGGATCGGAATGACCCGCTGGCATATTTCATAATCGCCGCCGACGACGATTCTCAGCGTTCCCGCCTCAGCATCTGACGAGCCGCCGCTGATCGGCGCATCGACCGTATACACATTTCTCTCCGCGGCCTCATCCGCAATGCGGCTCGCAAGTTCCGGGCTCTTGGTCGTCATGTCGACGATGACCGAGTTCTCCGGCGCCAGCGCGCATATGCCGTCTTCGCCAAAATACAGGTCCTCAACGTCCTGCTGGTAACTTACTTTTGTAAATATATACTCCGCGTCGGCGAGGCAGTCCGAAAGGGTATCTGTCCAGATACCGCCCCGGTTCGTAATCTCCTCAGCGCGGATGGTCGTGCGGTTGTAAACAGTGACCGTATAGCCCGCCTCAAGAAGGCGCACAGCCATCGGCGTTCCAAGGTCACCCATGCCTATAAAAGCAATTCGTCCCATCACGTTACCTCCTATTTTATTCTTCCGAAAGATCCGGAATAAATTCAACATATATCTGATCAAAATCTTCTTTTAAATCCTCAATCACATATTCTCTCATTTTCGTCCAGTGCCGGAC
>JAZRKZ010000465.1:0-3729 GCA_045646565.1 Lachnospiraceae bacterium | reverse complement strand
GTCGTGTAGACCTGTGTGCCGTTCGGGATTGTGAAGAAAACCTTGGAGTTAAGGCCCGGCTCCTTGCGGCAGTTTGCGTAAGAAACTGCATCGTTGTGTACTGTATGTGTCTCATAACCGCCTGCTACGTTCTCAAGTGCTTCTACACTCATCTTGTTCATATCTGTCATGGTTTTAATCTCCTTTATTTATCAATTCATTTTTGTATTTTTTTTAGTGGGCATTCTCTTTTGCCCTTTCATCTTTTTATACGAGGGACTTTAGGGGAGGGACAAAAGAATTTGCCAAAGTTAATTAGAGGGCTGAAATGGAAACACACGCATGCGAAACCTTAAAATGAAGTTCCGGCGCATAGAGCTGGGAATGTCACAGACAGAATTAGCCAAAAAGGCCGGCGTGACCAGGCAGACAATCGGTCTCATAGAAGCCGGCGATTTCAATCCATCTATTAAACTTTGTATCGATATCTGCAGGGCACTTGGTGTCACGTTGAATGATCTCTTTTGGGAGGAAACAGAAAGTCAACTCCCCCCGACCTAAAGGTCGTGGCTAGTTGACATGCAGAATCAGCAGGACAAGGGACGGATCGACCGGTTTTCCCGCATAGCGGTCAAACACCTCCTGATAACTTGGATAGAACACCTCATGGATCAAATGCTCTTTGAATCCCTCGTACTTAGTTCCCTTAGAACAATCAAACAGGAGCCGAAATTCATCTTTGTGGGCGATGGCGTATGTAATCGCGGTGAGTTCATTTTCAACACCGCTGCCAAGATCCTCCAGTTCCTGCGAGATGACCTTCTTATACATCCGCTTAAAGCCGTCCAGCGTGGGGTCGACCAAAGCGGCGAACAATTCTTCTTTTCCTGAGAACTGATTGTAAAATGCTCCGGTAGTGAGGCCTACGTGTCTGCATATGTTTCGAAGCGAGGCTTTCTCGTAGCCATAAGCGAGGAACTCCTCTTTCCCGCCGGAAAGCAACAGCTCTCGAACGTCAACAGGTAATCGTGCCATAGTCTCCCTCCGATTAGCGTTAGCTAACTCATAATAACAGGTGTTATCGGAGACGTCAATACAAATAAATTACCGGCGCAGGTTCCACATGAACCCGCGCCGGTTTTATATCACTGTTCACTACAGCTTTGCCAGATATTTTTCTCTCTCCTCAGCTGGGATCTTCACTAAGTCCATCGCTTTTTCCGCAGAGATATCTAATGTTTCCATCAGATTTTTTATGCTGTTCAAAATGGCTATTTCCGTTCCTTCTTTTCGCCCTTCTTCTCTGCCCTCTTTTCTGCCTTCTTTTCGCCCTTCTTCGCGCATCCGTTCATCCCGTTCCTGCAGCGTCATATATTCTCGCCTCCATTTCTCATATGAACGCGCCGCCAGAACCCTCTCGTTCAGCCTTTTTGTGAAGTCTGATTCTGTCCTCTGATCCGTCAGATACAGAAGGAACTTGCTCATCTCATCAGTGACATCTCCCTTGTCCCCCCTTGCTGACAGGATGACCTTGAAGATACCGTCATCATAGTCTATCGTCGCATCTTCCTCGCAGACAGACCTGATACTGTATTTATGAAGTCCTGCTTCCGGATATGGGTTCTTCAGGCAGATGAAGATGATAAAGCTCTTCTTCAGTTCTTTATATCTGGCGCCGCGCTCTATCATATTCAGATCGATCATTCCCTGATAATAGCGCATCCTTTTCGGTAGATCTTCTGCCACAGTAGTCTGCATCTCAATGTCGTATACCGTAGATTCATCGTCCTCCATATACACATCGAATCGGACACCCTTGCCGTCTGCTGTTATTTCAATGGCCTTCTGGCGGTCGATGGACACGATCCTCCCGATCTTCCGTGAAAGAATGAGTTCAGTCAGTTCCCTGCACAGATCCGGATCATTCTGCAGAATCTTGCAAAACATGAAATCATCTGTAAAGTTCAGTTCCTCGTAACGTTTTATTTTTCCGTTCTCGTTCATGATGCCTCCTTTTCTTGTTCTACAGGGAGGCAGTCTGACGTTTATTCTGTGAAAAATCCACTGCTTTTCTGCCTGCATCCCTGCATATTATTCCGGCAGGGATGCTGTCTTTCGTTTCAGGAACGTCACCTGTTCAGTTACCGTGACTTCTTCGCAGCTTCCGATACATAACGGCTGACTGATCTATTTACATATTAACAGGAAATCCCGTTCGGCTCAACCTCTCATCCCGGGCAATCGCACCTGTCTTTCCAGGCAGTATCCCTGTCACTTAGGTTTTGGCAAGATACCATATTTTCTGACATATGTCCATGGATTTTTACAAATTCCATAATATCCTACCATTCATCCTCTAAATTCCGTAAAATTCTACCATCACACGAGGCGAAACCCCTTTGCTCTCGATCTTTTCAATCCTGCGCCCCGGAACAAACCTCATGGATGAGTGCATCAAGATATAGCGTTCGGCGGCGGGGGGAATTTACGCTGCCCTTGCCATGGGTCCTGTGAAATCAGGTGGACAGTGTAAAAAGGAAAACCAATGGAAACTACTGCCCCGGCAGTTGTAAACAAAAAGTAAGTTATACACAAAAAATCCAGCCTCATCGGCTGGATTTTTAAATCAGGGTCATCCCCTGCTAAACATATAAAATTGTGTTATCAGAGACTTTATTCTCTTATGAGATACACATCCGCGCTTCCCATACCAAACTGCAGAGCTTCCGAATGGGAATCCATGAAAATATCCACATGTCCGTACGGTGTTCCGCGGTCCTCAACGGTATAAACTGTGCCGTTGATCAAAAGCTTCGTGCCAAAATCGATGCCTCCCATGGCAACCGTGTGGTTGGATGTCGGCATGACGCCGCTGGCGGTCGCATTTCCCGCAGTGCCGCAGCACCTTGCGCAGTTGCAGTATGCGGTCAGCTTGAAGTTTCCAAGGTACTCAGCCGAAGCAAGCATTTCTTCCTCTTTGGCTTTCTCCTCCGCTGCTTTCGCTTTTGCGGCATCCGCCAGAGCCTTCTCCGCTTCCGTCTGAGCTGCCTTTGCGATCTCTACAGCCATCGCTACTGTACGGCTGTCACCGGCTTTATTTGCACATTCAGCCGCCGCCCTTGCATTCTCAGCATCCGCAGCGGCATTTTGGGCCGCCTCCTCTACTTCTGAGCTCTCTGTCTCATCGGCGTAGCCCCGGGCTGCATCTGCCGCATTTTCTGCCGCGTCTGCTGCTGCCTTCGCGGCGCTGCGTCCCTCTTCAAGTTCCGCTTCATCCGATTCAAGACTCTGCTCGAAATTATCAATGAGCTCTATTCCGGATTCAGTGCCGGCCTCTGATCTATAGTTTAAAAAGTTAATGTCGGAGGCCATATCTCCCGCATATACAGGAGCCGCCTGCATAGCGACGATCACAGATGACGCAATCAACATACTTGTTATTTTTTTACCAAACATATATATAAATCTCCTTTCGAGGTGAGATTATATCATTGCGGCAAAAAAATAAAAGAGAATTTTAAAAATTTGTAACGATTCTGTAATAATCACCAAATCCGGGCATCTTTGTGTATTTTTGGTCATACATGACCAGCACTGTGCACAAGCACGCGCTTTTGTGCTTGTCAATCATGCGCAAAAAAACGAATAAAAAATTGTCGTTCGGTAAAATACCATAAAAATTCATAAAACTCTTGTCGAAATCTCCTATTTTGCAAAGGCGCCCCGGCATAATCAGACCAAGTCGGATCG
>JAZRKZ010000464.1:0-3059 GCA_045646565.1 Lachnospiraceae bacterium | reverse complement strand
TCAGCGGCTTCTTTAGCAGCTTTCTCTTCAGCGTCCTTCTTCTCAGCGGCTTCTCTTTCAGCTTTCTGCTCAGCAGCCTTTTTCTCAGCGGCTTCTTTAGCAGCTTTCTCTTCAGCAGCCTTCTTCTCAGCGGCCTTTTCTTCAGCAGCTTTCCTGGCGGCTTCCTGTGCGGCTTTTTCTTCAGCGATTTTCCTGGCGGCTTCTTCGTCGGCTTTCATTTGCTCTTCGGAAATCTCTGTTACCTGAGCAGCGGCGACGTTGTTTGCCGGGACCTTTGTTACGAGATTTGATGCGATGGCAAATGTACCAGCGCCAATGCTTGCGGAAAGTGCGATTGTAAGTAATGTGACAACGATTCTATTCTTCATGGTTTTATCTCCTAATTTATCTAATTTATTTTTATTTTTTCCGGGCTCTTTCGCCCTGTCATCTATTAATACGAGCGACTTTTTGGGAGGGATAAAAGAATTTGCCAAACTCGACCAGAGTGAAGGAAGGCAAAAACCGCTCTTTCAGACTGCATCTAAATAGACTATAATAGTAACAGTTTTATCAGATGTCTGAAAATGAAAAAGAGGTTCGGAACCAATGCGCAAACTAGCTGTTTTCTTCCCCGGTATCGGATATACCGTTGATAAACCGCTCATGTACTACAGCCGGAAGCTGGCCGCCGTACATGGCTATGATGTTAAACTCCTTCCTTATACTGGTTTCCCGGAGAAGATACTGGGCGACCGGGAGAGAATGATCCGATCATATGAGATTGCCCTGACGCAGGCGGAAGAAATGCTTGACGGGATCATCTGGGAGGATTATGAAGAAATTCTCTTTCTGGGAAAAAGCATCGGAACGGCCGCCGCTGCGGCAATCGCCGCGAAGAGCCAGGTGAAGGATAGAATCAGGCTCGTTCTCTATACGCCGCTGGAGGAGACATTTGCCGTACCGCTCGGCGAGTCGATTGCGTTCACCGGTTCGAAAGATCAGTGGACAGGCAAAGAGCAGAGCAAGATCCCGGACCTGTGCAGCGAACGGGGTATACCCTGTACCCTGATTCCCGGAGGCAACCACTCGCTGGAGTGCGGGAATGTCGATGTGGACATCACGAATATGAAAAAGATCATGGATATCACAGACGCCTTCATGACAAGGTCGTGATATATAGCTGCGGACTGTCTAAAAAACTGGAACCAAATTTAGAATGTCCTCGACATGGGGTACACATTAGACAGTTGAAAAGTTGTCCCGAAAATGGCAGAAATAGACCAATAATACAAAGTACGCACAGGAAAGGAATGCGCACATGAAGAAATACAACGCCGCAAATGTCATAGAAGTAAACGGCGTCACTCTTCACTATGCTGTGGAGGGTGAAGGCCGCCCGATTATCTTACTGCACGGAAACGCGGAGGACCACAATCTGTTCTCTGTGGAGATCGGCCAGCTCGTTCGTGCCGGCTATCGCGTGTATGCACCGGATTCGAGAGGTCATGGTGCAAATGCACCTCTCCCCGAATACCACTTCTCCGACATGGCGGAGGACATCTATCAGTTCATCAAGGCGCTGGATCTTACAAAACCTGCTCTGTATGGGCACAGCGACGGCGGAATCATCGCCCTTATGCTGGAGCTTATGCACCCGGGAACGCTCGGAATTATGGCAATCAGCGGCGTGAACCTGTCGCCGGAAGGCATCATTCCTTCTTTTATTGAAGAGTACACGGAGATTCACAGGAAAACTCCGGATCCGCTGATTGAACTTATGCTGACGGAACCGCATATTGATCCGGAAGAGCTCAGGAAGATTACGATCCCGGTGCTGGTCACAGCCGGCGATGACGATCTTATTCTTCCGGAGGAGACGGAACGCATTGCCGCAAGTCTCCCCAACTCCAGGCTGGTGATTGTTGAAAACGCCGATCATGGGAGCTACATTGTCGGCAGTGAGATCATGGGTGAGATGTTAATTCGTTTCCTCGCAGAAAATATCGATTCTTCCCGGAATAATTCTTGAGATACACTGGTGAGATATTGAGTTGTTTCCTTATTGAGAGTACAGAGGTGGTATATGTATAAATTTGCTGTGAAACATCCGGTGATTTTTGAAATTCTGCTGATTGTGGCTGCTTTTCTGCTTGCACTGGTCTTTATGATTCCTGGTTCGGTGCTGCATTTATCGACTGAGCTGAGCGCCGCGATTGGAAGGATCCTGGCAGGTATACTGATTTTCCTGCTCTTCCTTAGATATTTTGATATCAGAAGACAAATAGGAGGGCTGGTTGTTGCGCTTCCGGCGGTGGCATTTACACTATGGAACGTGGTCATTTACAAAATGACGGGCGGCACGCTCGGAAGTTTTGGCGCGGAGACGCTGATCCTGGGACTGGCGCCCGCGATCTTTGAGGAAGTGGTCTTCAGGTTCGTCTTCATCGAAAATATGAGGAAGAACAGGATGAGTCCGGCTGCGGCAATGCTGCTGTCGGGTGTAGTGTTCGGAGTCATACATATGACAAATATCGCAGGCGCGTCGCTCGCGAAGACTGTGCTGCAGGTGTTCTACGTGACAGTCGTAGGAATCGTTTTCGCTGCGATTTATATAAGATCGAGAGATCTTTTCTCGGTGGTCATTGTTCACGCGGCTATTGACATAAGTAACAGGATTTTTATCAGTGAAGGGTCGACTCCGCTCATCGCAGTTGTCCTGTTCGCAGCGTTGATGATTGCGGAGGTGTGTTACGCAGCCTGGCTGATAACGAACGCTTCCTGGCAGAAATAGGGCATATAATAAAGCAGGCCCGTCCGCGGGCAGCTGCACAACATAAAAGGGAGACTTAAAATGACAGAAATGACAAAGCAAAAACTAGCAACGCTGGAGAAGTTCTTTGAAGAGGAAAGGCGCCTTAGCCATGCGGCCCATGTCGTTCAGTTCGACATGGAGACATTGTGCCCGCCCGCTGCCATGGAAGCGGCCGGCGATACGGCTTCTTATCTGACAAATAAAATCTTTCTGATACACAAGAATCCGGAGTCCCTCGAGGCTGCTTCCTGGCTCTATGATCACC
>JAZRKZ010000463.1:0-2614 GCA_045646565.1 Lachnospiraceae bacterium | reverse complement strand
CTGCAGTGTTCCTTCATGGTGTTCTCGTCATCCCTCCCGGTATAATGATCTGTAAGGGCGCTGCCTGAGTCGGACAGGCTGCCGGGGCCAGTGGATCCCCGGTCCGGACCGCCGCGCCCATGTGGTGCGGGCTTTAAGCCGCCCGCCGGGCCTCTGAAATCAGATCATGAAGCAGAGCATCGCGTTCGCGAGGCTGATCTGCCGGTGGTGGATGATGGCCGCCTCCGCCGCGTCCGGATCCTTTCGGATCTTCTCGAAGTGGCCGCCGGTGCTGTAGTCCCATTCGATGGTCCCGTCCTCGTACCGGACAATCCCGTGCGCCAGACAGGTCCAGCCGCTGGCCGTGTTCTGCATCCAGGCGTCGCAACTGTCGCCCAGGGGCATGTCGCAGCGGAAGGATCCGCCGCCCGCGTTCTCGTAGATCCGGTCGATCGACGGGATAAATCTCCGCGGATTCAGTCTCTTTGCAGTTGTCATTGTTCTCATGTGCTCCTTTCAGTTTGTGGTGTAAAGTGGTGTAGAGTTGCCCGTACCCGTTGCAGTCGCGTATAGGCCCCGCTGCGGTCCGAGAAACTCGAACCGCACTAATAAAATAATACGAGAAACTCGGATTTGCAAGGACAAAATCGCGCGAAGTACGAGATTTGTGAACCCTGCTACAAAACCGGCTCTCGTTATTGTATATTATTCACAACTATTCACAGGAGGCGGTCACATGAATCGGCTCAGGGATCTCCGGGTCGCTCAAGGTTGGACGCAGGCCGAACTCGGGAAGAAGATCGGCCTCGCAAAAACGACGATTTCTGGTTATGAGTCAGAATCTCATTATTTGGATCCGCCGACGATCCATGCCTTGTGTGACCTGTTTGGCTGTACGGCCGACTATCTGCTCGGCCGGTCTGAGCTACAGCATCCTGTCGTCACCGACGAGGATGTTCTCCTCCTGGAAGCCTACCACGACGCGCCGGATCACGTCCGCGCTGCCATCGACTCGCTTCTGCTTCCGGTTGCTCCCGCGAAAAAAGAGGTCGTTTGATTTACTTTCCGAGGTGATAACATGAACAAGAAAAAACTGTCCACGCTGACTCTGGTGCTGTGTATCCTTGGCTTCTTGGGCGCGTTCAGTTCTTTCAGCCAGTACTCCGAGCCGTCCGTCCTCGCCTATTCCTTTTTTATTGTTCCCACGCTTCTCGGCGTCGTCACCTGGCGCCTCCGCGCCTCCGCGAAGAAAGCGGCGGAAGCTGCCGAGGCTGCCGTCCGCCGGGATCGGGAAGAGCGAGAGGCGAAGGTCCAGGCCTTCCGGGAGCGCTATGACCACATCCGCTTCCCGGTTGCCGGCGTGACCTTTAAAAACGATGACGGCACCGACCGGCAGAAGATTCTCCTCGAGGCATCGTTTAATCAGGCAGCCGAGACCGACGTCTGGCTGGAGGAAGAGGACGAGACGCTGGGCGAGGATTCCGGGATCCGCGTCCTGACGGATTACGGCTGTGTCGGTTACATTCGCCGCAGCGACAAGCAAAAGGCCCGGCGCTTTACCGGCCAGCCGATCTGCACGAAGTACCTCTCGGTGGAGCAGTTTATCAACGACGAGGGAAAAGCGATTTATCGCGCCGACGTCGTTTTTGTCATCGACCGTGAGAACCCTGCCCAGCAGTGGTACTATGATTCTATGTAATAATCCAAAATGCTCCCGGGAGATCCCGGAGAGCGCTGTCTTCTGTCCCTGGTGCGGGAAGAAGCAGCAGAAGCCAAAACAGAAGACAAAAAGCCGGGGCAACGGCCTCGGCTCGGTGTATAAGCTCCCGGACGGGAAGTGGTGCGCCGCGAAGACGGTCGGCTGGATCGTGGATCCGCTGCCGAAGGACGCGCCGCCCGGCACGGTGCCGCGCAAGCGCCGCCAGGTGGTCAAGCGCCGGTATCGCACCCGGAAGGACGCGGAGGCTGCCGACATGACGCTCTCCGCTGCGGATCGCCGGCCGCGGACCGGTACGGCCACGCAGAGGAAGGGGACCGGGATCACCCTGAAGGAGCTGTACGACCAGTGGGAGCCCACGCACGACCGCAGCCGCAGCACGATGAACTGCTACCGGTCCGGCTTCCGTCTTTTCGCGGAGCTCTGGCACGTCCGCATGGAGGATCTCGACATCGACGCGCTGCAGGACTGCCTGGACGAGTCCGACGCCGGGCGCCGCACCCAGGAGAACGCGAAGGCCGCCCTCGGTCTGGTCTACAAATACGGGATCCCGCGGAACGCCGTCCCGAAGGACCGGAACCTCGCGCCCTTCCTGCGCCTCTCCGGCGCCACCGGGGAGAAAAAGCCCGGCTTTTCGCAGGAGGAGCTGGAGCTGATCCGGAAATCGGCCGCTGCGGGCGACAGCGTGGCCGCTGCCGTTCTCTGCCACTGTTATCTGGGATTCCGTCCCACCGCGCTGCTGGAGCTCACCGTGGCCGATTATTCGGCCGAGAGGCGCTGCATGGTCGGAGGCATCAAAACGGAGGCGGGGAAGGGGCGCACCGTGCCGGTCTCGCCGAAGATCCAGTCCTATGTCGACGCCCTGGTCGCCGCTGCCGGCGACGGTTATGTCTTCGGGGATCACGGTGCGCAGCTGGC
>JAZRKZ010000462.1:0-3793 GCA_045646565.1 Lachnospiraceae bacterium | reverse complement strand
CTCTGACTTCTTCACCGGCGCGCTCTGCGAGCCAGTCGAGCACTTCCCCGTCGGGCATGATCAGCGGCACCTTTCCGCTCATCTCCGTGACCATGGAGCAAAGCGTGATCCTCTCGGAGAGGCCCGCGTTCCGGATCGTTTCGCCGGTAAACTCGACCGCCAGAAAATCCATTCCGCCCGCGCCGAGATCTCCCACGATGCGGGTGATCAGGTCTCTCATGCCGACGCCTGCCGGAAAAAATCCCGTCACTTCGATCTTCATCGTGTCCGGCACGCGGAACCAGTTCGTTCCTGCTATGTAAGCAGCCGCCACATCGGAGTTGCCGACGCCTGTCGCAAAAGCGCCGACAGCTCCCAGCAGGTTCATATGGCTGTCCGTGCCCAGGATCACATCGCCCGGCTTTACAAGTCCCGCTTCCAGCATTACGTGCTGCCCCACGCCGTGATTCACATCGAAGACGTGGCGGATCCCCTGTCTTTTGGCAAATTCACGGATGATCTTCTGGTTGTTCGCCACTTTTTCCGTGTGCGCCGGCGCCTGAAGATCGAAAGTATAGGCGATCTTGTCGGGATCCCATACTTTGGCATCCTTTCCCATCTGTTTTTCAAATTCCAGCACGCAGTTAGCTCCGCCGAAATCTCTGGCAGAAGCCAGGTCAATGCTGCACCATACTCGGTTACCCACTGACACCGGATGACCCGCTGCCCGCTCCATGATCTTTACAATGGCTGTCTTTCCCATATGCGCCTCCTGCTGTCAAAATATGCTCCGGCGGATGCTCGTATTATCCAGCCGCCTTCGAGTGTTTGCTTTTCTACTAACAGACTACTCCCGCAGAGAGCAATCAAAAAGCACAATAAAATTGAATGGATGCAACATAACATTGCATCCATTCCGAATCGGTTATTTATGCTTCTGTGCTGACTTTAGATGTTTTTCTGCAGAACTGTTCACGTTTTTTCTACAAAATCACTGTTTCTGTTTACGCCTCCGGAACGCGAGTGCCAGCGCGCCGATCACGACGGCTGCGGTGAGCGCGTCGACGCCGTAGAAGATCTTCTGCATACGGGTCAGACTGCCGGATGTCTGCTCGTTGACCGTGTAGTATCCGCTGTTGCCGACCGTGTACAGGATGTTCTTGCAGGCCTGTCTCATTGCCTTGACGGCTGTCGCGCTCTTGTCGGAGAGGACGTTGGAAGCCGCGCCGTTGAAGCCGAGCATCAGGTCGTTTCCGTTGCGGATGCAGTGGTCGGTGATCTGGTAGCCGTAGGAGCCGTTGTAGTCCGTCTCGACCATGCCCCGGAATCCCCACTCGTCGCGGAGGACTGTGTTGAGGAGCTCGTTATTCGCGCAGCCGGGTTCCGTTCCGATCCAGTTGAACGCGCTCATTGCCGCGAGCGCCTGGCCCTGGTATTTCTTGACCGCGATCTCGAAAGGCTTCAGGTAGATCTCGCGGAACGCCTGCTCAGGCGCGTAGGTCAGAAGGAACGAGCACCGGTTCGTCTCCTGGTCGTTCATCGCGAAGTGCTTGATGTACGGATACACGCCCTTCGTGGAAGCGCCGTTGATCTCTCTCGCCGCGATCGCGCCTGCAAGGATGCCGTCCTCGGAATAATACTCAAAGTTCCTGCCCGCGAACGCGCTCCTGTGCGTGTTCATCGCGGGTCCGTACCAGCCGTAGTTGTTCGCGTCCTGGTACTCCTGGCCCATCGACGTACCGATCTCCTCCGCGAGCTCCATGTTCCATGTCATGGCCATCAGGGTCTCTGCCGGGTAAGCGGTGCCGTACGCGCCGGTGATGAAATTGGACAGGCCTGCGGGACCGTCGCAGTCGGATGTGCCGATCTTGCCTACGGAGTCGATCGGCGCGGTCTGCCATCCGCCGACGTTGATCATGGTCGCCATATCCTCGAAGGTGAGCTGGTCGAGCAGCTGGTCCCACTTGGGATCGTCGTACGCAAGGCCGGTCATATCAGCCAGCTTCAGGCCGTTCTTCGCGCCTGTCGTCGGCATCTCGTCCGCCGGGTCGTTATATTTGGTGCTGTCATAGAAACCTACCGCGTACTCCTCTATTTTGGCGCGTGTAGCGTCGTCCATGATAAAGTCGTCCGCTTCGAGCTTACGTCCGCAGGTGGCGTCATAGTTCGCGAACCTGTCCTTTCTGGAGAGCACTTCGAAGGTGCCCCTCGCGTAGTCGTTGAACTGATTGACCGCTGTGATATTGTCGCTTTCGCGCTTGGTCTGGCTGTAATCGATATCAGCAGCCACATTGAATTTCTCTTCCGCGAGCACTGTGTGGGAATCGGCGCGGAGGGAGACCGTGTAATCGCCTGCCTCCAGGATATAGCCGCCGCCCCTGACCTTGATCTCCTCGGAATCATAGGCAGCCATATCTTCCAGCGGGAAGAAGAAGCTGAGCGTCTCAGAAGCGCCGGGTTCGATAACTTCGGTCTTGGCGAAGTCGATCAGGTTGACGGAAGCTTTCTCGATGCCGCCGTTCGTGTACGGGGGCGTGAAGTACACTTCTACGACATCCTTGCCGGCAACACTTCCCGTATTGGTGACCACGACGTCGAAGATCACCGTGCCGCCATCCACCTTGAAGTTCTGGATCTTCTGGTCGAAGGTGGTATAGGACAGGCCGTAACCGAACGGATACTGCACCTTATCCTCATATTTGATGGCGCCTTCGTCGGAAGCCGTCTCATAGTACTTGTAGCCTACGTAAATGCCTTCCACGTAATTGACAAAGCTGAGCGTGCCCTCAAAGGCACCGTCGTTCGCGGCGATCTGCGCCTTCAGGTCGTCCACGTTGGTGTAGGACATCTCGCCGATGTTGTTGATGTAAGGCGTATCGAACAGGTCTTTCACAAATGTGTCAGCCGTCCTGCCGGAAGGATTGACCGCGCCGCTCATGATCTCGCCGAGCGCTGCGAATCCGGTGACGCCGGCGCCGGGAACCAGAAGGACCGCGCCGATCTGCGGGTACTCATCGACCCAGCCGAGCTCCATCGTGTTGTTGGCATTGATGATCACGATGACCTTGTCGAACTCGGAGCAGACCTTTTCGACCAGGTTCTCTTCCGTTACAGACAGCTCAAGGTAGGATTCGCCTGCCTCGAAATCATCGTACGCGCCGTTGTTCCAGGCGACCGCGTTCATGTAGCCGTAGTTGCCGGGCGCCGCGGAAACCTTGGAAGCGGGGTTGTAGGTCCCGTCAAGGACTGCCTTCATGTCGGTGGGAAGGTCCGCGCCTTCACCGCCGGAACGGCCGATGACGATGACCGCCGTGTCGGAATACTCGTGGATCGCACTCATCATGTTGTCGTTGTACACGCTGACCGGAGGCTCCGGGACTGTCCAGTCCTGGTTCGCCATCGCGATCGTGGGGCGCTCCGCGCGGTATTCCACGTACATGCCGGAAAGGCCTTCATTGGGCTCGAACCCGGCGTCCTTGAGGGACTGCAGGATGCTGACCGCTGTCGCGGAGCTGGAGGACCCGGATCCCGTTCCTCCGTAGATCGGGTTGGTCGAGGACCATCCGAACACGTTCAGTTTCTTAGTCTCTTCTACATTGAGAGGCAGGATCCCGTTGTTCTTGAGCAGGACGACGCCTTCTTCGCCAACCTTCTGGACCGTCGCGCGGCTCTGCGCCACAGTCTCGTCAGAGAGCTCGACCTTGGATGCGTTCAGGTATCCCGAAACGTTGTTGTACATGGGGCCGAAGCAGATCGCGTTGACGATACACACGATCCCCGCAAGGGCTCCGAGAACGGACGCCAGGCGGATGAT
>JAZRKZ010000461.1:0-3896 GCA_045646565.1 Lachnospiraceae bacterium | reverse complement strand
CATCGCAGCCGGTTTCATCGGGGCGGAAAAGCTCGTCCCGGAAGCGTTCGGGCTTGAGATGACAAGGAGGGGCGTCGTAGCGACGCCGGAGGGAAAATACGCGACCAATGTACCCGGCGTCTACGCCGCCGGGGATATGCGGCGGGGCCAGAGCCTCGTGGTGTGGGCGCTCACGGAAGGCAGGGCGTGCGCTGCGGAGGTGGACGAGTATCTCATGGGTTACAGGAACAGCTAAAGAAAGTATTGTTTCGATTTCGACGGTTCCTATATCTGCGAGTGGGAAGTTTTTTGCTGATTAAGGTCATATGCGGCAGTAGAGCGGATATGCAGTATCTGCTTTGCTGCCATGTTCTTTGGAGGAGGGAATATGGCAAAGTATGTGTTTGTGACCGGAGGCGTCGTCTCCGGCCTCGGCAAGGGGATTACAGCGGCGTCGCTCGGAAGACTGCTTAAAATGCGCGGCATCCGTGTTGCCTCGCAGAAGCTGGATCCCTATATGAATGTGGACCCCGGGACGATGAGCCCCTTCCAGCACGGGGAGGTCTTCGTAACGGACGATGGTGCGGAGACGGACCTTGATCTCGGCCACTATGAGCGGTTCATCGATGAGAACCTGACGCGTTATTCCAATCTGACCAGCGGCAAGGTCTACTGGAATGTATTGAACAGGGAACGCAAGGGGGAATATCTCGGGCAGACGGTCCAGGTCATTCCCCACATCACGGATGAGATCAAGCATTTCATTTATATGGGAGCGCAGGATTCCGGGGCGGATGTCCTCATCACGGAAATCGGCGGCACGATCGGCGATATCGAGGGGCAGCCCTTTATCGAGGCGATCCGCCAGATCTCACTGGAGGTCGGGCATGAGAACTGCCTCTTTATCCACGTGACGCTGGTGCCGTATCTGAGCGGTTCCAATGAGCACAAGTCAAAACCGACCCAGCACTCCGTCAAGGAGCTGCAGTCGCTCGGTATCCATCCGGATATCATTGTGACCCGCGTCGACAGGCCGCTGGAAAAAAGCATCAAGGACAAGATCGCGCTGTTCTGCAATGTCAAAAAGGATTGTGTCATCGAGAACAATACGATGGAGTGCCTATATGAAGCCCCGCTCATGCTGCACGAACATGGGCTGGATACCGTGGTCTGCCGGGAACTCGGACTTTCGGGCAAGATGGCCGGATATTCGGCCTGGGAGGAGATGGTCGAGCGCATCCATCACCCGAAATACCGGACCAGGATCGCAATCGTGGGAAAGTACGTCGGCCTGCATGATTCCTATCTCTCTGTGAGGGAGGCTCTCTATCACGGCGGCTATGCAAATGAAGCCGAAGTCGATGTCCTATGGGTCGACTCGGAGCACCTGTCGAAGGAAAATATTGAAGATGAGCTCGGCTCCGCCGACGGAATTCTGGTGCCGGGAGGCTTCGGAGACCGTGGTATTGAAGGGATGATCCTGGCATGTAAGTACGCGAGGGAGCGCAATATCCCGTACTTCGGTATATGCCTCGGCATGCAGATCTCCGTCATCGAGTATGCGCGGAACGTGCTGGGGCTTAGCGACGCGCACAGCAGGGAGTTTGCCCCTGACGGCAAGAACTGTGTCATTGATCTCATGGAAGAGCAGATGTCGGTCCTGCAGAAGGGCGGGACGATGCGGCTCGGCGCGTATCCTTGTGCGATCATGCCCGGGACTGTTCTCATGCGCTCTTACGGAACAGCGGAGATCTCTGAACGGCACAGGCACCGCTTCGAATACAACAACGCATATCGCGAGCGCCTTACCGAGGCGGGACTTTCTGTCTGCGGGACATCCCCGGACGGCTCGCTCGTCGAGGCGGTCGAGGCCTCAGCCAACCGGTTCCATGTCGGCGTGCAGTTCCATCCGGAGTTCAAGTCAAGGCCCGACAAGGCCCATCCTCTTTTCAGAGAGTTTGTCAGGGCGTCGCTTGAGGCTGTGACAGCTTAGTTTCGTGGTCTGGAGTTGGCATAGAAGAAGAGAGTGATAGGCTGAAGAGGCAAAGGCAACTGATCATCTTATTTTCTGGGCCTGGAGTTGCTTTTGAAAAATCAAAGCAACTGTGATGGCAATATATTGGAAAATAGTTGCTTTTGAAAATCGCAAAAGCAACTATATACTTGAAATATGAGAAAATAGTTGCCTTTCAATGACAAAGGCAACTATTTTCACGAAAAAAAGCAACATAGTTGCCCCCGTTTTTGAGAAATAGTTGCTTTATACGTTTAGACATTTTTGAATCATATTAGGTACATTTAATTGGGGCGCAACACATCGACGAACTGAAGATGCACGGCCGGGCGCAACACATCGACGAACTGAAAATGCACGGCCGGGCGCAACACATCGACGAACTGAAGATGCACGGCCGGGCGCAACACATCGACGAACTGAAAATGCACGGCCGGGCGAAACACACCGACATACTGAAGATGCACACATGGGCGCAACGCACCGACAAGACGCAACATAAGCCACCCTGTATGGTCGACAACATAAGCGTCGCCATACAGGGTGGCTTTTACTTTGCGTGTGGACGCGAGGCTGCACGCGCGTGCGGACTTGAGACGCTGCACTGACGGGCAGCCGCGCGCGGCAACGGGCGCGTTAGAACGAAACTTTAAATTACAGCATCTGCGTATCGGACGGAGCAACCAGTGTCCTGCCGTATCTGGCGATGACTGAGTACAGGATCTCCCCGAGAACGTAGCAGCTGATGATCTCGCCGATCGCGATAAAGAGCATGAGGAGCGGAAGCGGGAGATTCACGCCGTAGCCGTATCGCAGGACGAACGGGATGATGATCGTGTTCGAGAGAATGGGAGGGATCGGAGCGAGCCAGCGTTGTTTTCGCAGAAGATAGGTCCCGACTGCACCGAGAAGGGTGGAGATGCTCCCGAAAATGATGTCCCATATGACGCCGCCGCCGATGATGTTGGCGATCGTACAGCCGATCGCAAGTCCGGGGATCGCGGCCGGCGTAAAGACCGGGAGGATCGTCAGCGCCTCGGAGATGCGCACCTGTACCTCGCCGTAGGATATCGGCGCAAAAACAAGCGTCAGTACGACATAGACGGCCGCAATGACTGCGGCGTGGGTGATAAAGCGTGTGTTCAATGTTTTCATAGTACTCCTTAGTTTTGATTTACGCGAGGATGGTCTCGAACTCGCGGCGTGAAGACGCTGAGCGTCATCATAGCATTTGCTGAGTCAAATGTAAATAGGCTGACCGCAATCTTTGCGACGGATATGCATGATTACAAAATACTGCCTTTATAGGATATTTTGTGTTATGATAGTAAAAGCGGGCAGACTGCAGAATGCGCCGCGGAATGGAGTGAATCATATGTTACTGAAAGAGTATAGCAAAGGTCAGGTAGTATTTAACGAGGGCGACCAGGGCCGCTCATTATATAGGATCATTGAAGGGGCTGTTTCCGTGCAGATCCATTCGAACAACGACGAAGTCATCGAGCTCACGAAGCTCGGGCCGAACCGTATATTCGGAGAAATGGCTGTGTTCGGGGCGTGGCCGCGCTCTGCGTCGATCATTGTCTGTGAGGATGAGACGAAGCTTCTTATGATCGACAGAGATGAGATCAACGAGTTTTTCACGAAGGAACCTCGTCAGGTCCGGAACCTGATGGCCAACCTGAGCCATCGTCTCAGAGAACTCACGAACGACTACATGGAAGTGTGCGCTACGATCCGTGAGATGGACGCGACGAAAAAGGAAACAGGAAAAAGAAGCGAAGGCCTTCTTGAAAAGATCGTCCGGTATATGACAGTCTACAGCCGCACGGTCCGTTTCCTCACCACGTACGAGGGGGCGTATGACATGGCGCCGGCGGAGGATGTACATAAAGACAGGGAG
>JAZRKZ010000460.1:0-3304 GCA_045646565.1 Lachnospiraceae bacterium | reverse complement strand
TATATGCAAACAGCATCTGCCACAGATACCGGGGACGCTCCTTAATGTAGCAGCCCCGTTTTTATGGTCTTGGTATCGGCGGCATCGGCACCGGCGGCATTGGGCCCACGTTCGATCCGACAATGAGCTTGATCGCCCAGACGAAGAGGATCAGGACAAGGACCGGAATGACGCAGGAGGTCACGAGCATGACCGCGAAGGCCTCGAGCATGTTGTTGAAGAGCCGCCGGAAGGATTCCGTGGACTGGCTGACCGAGTTTGTGATGCTTTCCGTGACTTTCTGACTGCCCTCCGTGATGGAGTCGATCAGGCCGCCGATGGCGCCGGCGATTCCGCCCGGCTTGTTTTCCGACGCGGCGGATTCATCCGATGCGCTGCCGGCTGTATTTGCTGCGGCACTCTGATTTTCGCCTGCCGCGGTATTTCCGGTCGCGCCGTCGGCCGTACTTTCGGCCGCGTTCTCTTTTGACCCGGCCTCGATCTCCTCGACGGTCTGCGTCGCGCTGTTTATCGTTGACTCGATGGACTCGTGGTAGGTGTTCTCGATCATGCCGGAGACCCGGAGGCTTGCGGGAATCATAAAGAAGAGGGCAAGACCGAACAGGGCGATCCGTGTCGAGGTGCGAAAGAGGCTCGGCCGATAGAAGAGGGCTCCGGCGCAGAAAAGGAGGCACGCAATCGGTATCAGGATGGCAAAAGTCACGTAACCTGTAATCGTCAGCAGGTACTTTTCAAGGTAGATCGCACAGATGACGATCACGAATTTAGAGCTGAGATCCGCGAGCTCCGACGCGATCGGGGTCGCGACGTCGCCCGGAATGAGGGTGATCGCAGCTGAGGCTGCAGCTGAGGCTGCGGTGAGTTCCATGACTTTGTCTTTCTTGCTCTCCAGCGACTCGATGTTGGCCTTGTGAAATTCAACGCTCGAGGCGGTCTTTGCGAGCAGGAAGAAAGACATGAACGCGATGACGAGCGGTGTGATGATGAGTATCAGCCTTAGTCTTTTATTCTGAAGCATGTCGGAGATCCTCCTTTGTCATGTGATCTGATACACTTTCCGTTAATGCTATTTTACCTATTTGCGGGAAGGTTGTCCATATAATCGGAATCGTCCGGCTAAACTCCGTGAGGCCGGCAGCGGCATTTTCGAAACGACATGTCCGAGGACCTTTTCAAAGGTTGTCTGACTAGTTGGAATATTAGAGAAATACATGCAGATATGAGTTAAAAAATCAGACGCTTGACAATTTTATCAGCCTTCCGTATCATTAAAGTATATTTTGAAACAACAATCGAACTTTCGGATTGTTAGCGGAATATACAAAGAACGGGATTATTTGCAGTCCATGCAGGCACCATAGCAAGGCAGGAAGGTGGAATAGATGGATACGATGGAGACTCGCAGAGACGCGATCTGCGCATTGATAAACGAAAAGAAGAATGTGACGTTTGCTGAAATCAAGCAGGCGTTCCCGCAGGTGTCGGACATGACGATCCGGACCGACCTTCGTGTTCTGGATGAGAAAAAACGCATCGTGCGCGTGCACGGAGGAGCGAAGTCTGTTGAAACGCTGATTGCAAATGACGATGTTCTCGGCATGCGCTCTGTTCGCAATGTCGATGAGAAGAAGCTCATTGCCCAGAAGGCGATCAAACTGATCCGCCCGAATATGACGATCTTTATTGACTCGGGCAGCACGACGACAGAGATGTGCTCTGTTTTTCCCGACATGCCCTGCTTCATCATGACGAACAGTATAAGCTGCGCGGCTGAGCTCATTCACCTGACGCAGGCAAAGGTCGTGATCACCGGGGGCGTGATGAACCGAAATTCGCTGAGCATTACGGGCTTTGTTGCCGCCCAGACAATCGAGTCGGTCAACTTTGATATTGCGTTCATGGGGGCTACGTCGTATCGGCCGGATACGGGATTTGCATGCGGATCCGGAGAGGACAACGTCATCAAGCAGCAGGTCATTGCCAGGAGTGAAAAGACGGTCATGCTCCTCGATTCTTCCAAGCTGGGCAAGAAAAGCTCGTTCACAACGTGCCGGATGGATAAGGTGGATTATGTGATTTCGGACGACAGGGTATCTGATAAATTTGCACAAGAATGCCTTGCTCACAATGTGACGCTGCTGTGACCGGGCGGCTGCCCGCACAGATGAACTGCAACTTTGCCGGGAGAGGGGGATGGCGATGGCGGATGAAAAGCTGAAGATCCTGTATCTTATGCGGATCCTGATGGAGGAGACCGATAAAGAGCACGTGCTGAGTGCAAATGAACTCGCAGCCCGCATGGACCATCTCTACAACATCACCTGCAACCGGAAGACGGTCTATACGGATATAGAAAAGCTGCGTGAGTTTGGTCTTAACATCGTAAAGGCCACGGGCAGCAATCCGGGCTACTATATCGCCGAGCGAGAGTTCGAGCTTCCGGAGCTGAAACTCCTGGTCGACGCGGTCCAGTCCTCGAAGTTCATCACGACGAAAAAGTCGGAGAAGCTTATAAAGAAGCTGGAAAAGATGACGAGCCAGGAGAACGCGCGCCAGCTTCAGCGTCAGGTCTATATATACAATCGGGCGAAGACGGATAACGAGACGATTTATGCAAATGTCGACGCCCTCCACACCGCCATCTATCTCAACCGCCAGATATGCTTCAAGTACTGCGAATGGACAGTCGGGAAAAAGCTGGTCAGGCGGAAGAACGGCGGGGATTACATTGTCTCGCCGTGGAGCCTCACCTGGGACGATGAGAATTATTATCTTGTCGCCTACGAGGAGAGCTCGGATAAGATCAAGCATTACCGGGTCGACAAGATGCAGAACATTCGTATTCGGGAGGAGATGAGGCTCGGAAGGGAGCTGGCCCGGGGGTTCGATCTGGCTGTATTTGCCAAAAAGACATTCGGTATGTACGGCGGACGGGACGCTTCGGTGACGCTGAACTGTGACAACAGTCTGATCGGAGTCGTGATCGACCGGTTCGGCAAGGACGTCATGGTCGTGCCCCGGAAGGACGGGAGATTCGCGGCCCACGTGGACGTCGTGCTGAGTCCGCAGTTCTTTGGCTGGGTGACCGGTATCGGCGATAAGATGTATATCGAGGGACCGGAGCCGGTCCGGGAGGAGTACAAAGAGTTCCTTAATAAGGTGCTTGGGAACTATATCTGAAGCTGCAGTTAAATAAGCGTTAAAGCGGGCCGCCGCTATATATGGCAGACGACATTTGCAAATGTCTGTCATATATAGCGGCGGGGTCCGCTCATGGGGAAACCCCCCCTTATTTTAGCCCGCT
>JAZRKZ010000459.1:0-4189 GCA_045646565.1 Lachnospiraceae bacterium | reverse complement strand
TCCGACGCGTGGGTCGAGGACGCGCACAAAGAGGCGACGAACAAAGACATGACCGTCATCAAACTGCTCGATGTCCTGGGCGATTCCGCCAGAGAAGAAGTTCTCGTCGAAGGGATGGAGGAAGAGGAGCACGACGATACGGATGAGGAAGAAAGCCCCGAATACGACGAACACGTATGGCTTTCCCTGCGCAACGCGGCGATCCTCACCGACGCCATTGAAAAGGCAGTTGAGGAGAAAGATCCTGCGCACGCATCCACTTACGCCGAAAACCTTGCCGCCTACAAAGAATTGCTGAGCGCTCTGGACGAACAGTTCAAAGCCGCAGTGTCCGACGGCAGCACAAAGACCCTGGTCTTCGGCGACCGTTTCCCGTTCCTCTATATGGCTTCCGACTACGGCCTCGAATACTACGCGGCGTTTGCCGGATGTTCGGCGGAGACAGAAGCCAGCTTCGAGACGATCATCTTCCTGACCGGCAAGGTGGACGAGCTGCATCTTTCTTCGATCTGCACGATCGAGAGCAGCAATCAGGAGATTGCGAAGACGATCCGGAACAACACGAAGACCCGGGACCAGGAGATCCTGACCTTCGACTCCATGCAGAGTACGACAGCCGGGGATATGGCTGAAGGAACGACCTATCTGACTCTGATGGAAAAGAATCTGGAAGTCCTCAAAAAAGCACTTGCATAACACAGCGAAAGGGCTGCCACATGAAGGCGCGGCCGCTTAATACAGCAGACTTCATATGCAGATGTCTGCGATATTAAGCGGCCGCGCCGTTTTATGCATCAGCCTTCTATGCTGTTCACGACTTCTTCCAGCTGTTCGTAGGTCATTGCGCCTGCGTTCTTATAGACTACCACGCCGTCTGCGTCGAGCACGATCGTCTGCGGAATGTACGCCGGCGAACCAATGATCTTATAAATCGTGCCGTCGTCATCTCTGCAGAAGTTAAGCTTCAGATCCGTTTCGTCAAGGAAGCCCTCGACATCGCTGTCGTCCGGGATATGGGCCGCAAGCATCAAGACTTCCGGATGGTTCTTTGAGAACTCCGCAAACTCCGGCAGCTCTTCCACACACGGTCCGCACCATGTCGCCCAAGAATTGATGATCGCAACATGTCCGCGCGCCTCGTGTAAGTGGAACGTGCCTCCGCCGATCAGTTCGACGGAAAAGTCCTCGAGCTCGTCTCCGACTTCAGAACCGATCTTTCTGCTTCCTTCTGTTCCGGTCGAAGTTACTTCTGCCGCCGATTCCACAGCGCTCTCCGCCTTTGCCCCGCCGGCCGTGTTCTGTGCCGCATCATTCTTGCTGCCGCATCCGACCATACCCGCAACGACAAGCGCCGTCATGCAAATAAGTATCGCTGCCTTTGATGTAAAATTGTTGAATTTTCTGCTATTATTCATTTCCAGTAATCCTTCCTTTCAATACTGCAGCCTGATCTCTACCTTGACCGGCGCCTTGACAAAGGCTGCGAATTTTTCCGCGTCAGCCATCTTGCCCACCACACTGCCGTAATGCGTGGGAATCGCTGTTTCCGGACAAATGGTGTTCACGAGTTCTGCGGCGCTTTTCGCGTCCATTGTGTATGTGCCGCCGATAGGGACCAGAGCGATGTCGCATTTGATCTGCTTGTTATCCTTTGTCACATCCGTATCACCGGCCACATAAATGCGTTTTCCGTCTGCGATCAGGATATAGCCGACCCACCCTGCGCTCTTCGGGTGAAATGGTTTCATATTATTATACGAAGGTACCGTCTCAAAGGCCAATCCATCGACCTTTATTTTTTCACCGGGATTGACGGTCAGGGTCCTGCTTACCAGCCCCGCTGCCTCCCCGGCTTTCTTCTTCATTTTTTCAGGCACAACAAGCACCGTACGACGCCCCGCGACCTTCTTTATATCCTCCGGAGAAAAATGATCATAGTGGTCGTGCGTGATCAGAATGAAATCCGCGTCGTGCGGCTCCTCCCGCATGTGGAAAGGATCGAAATAGACTGTTCCAGCCTGTGTCCTGATCCTTATGCAGCTCTGTGTGAAGACATCAATGTTTTCTACCATATCTCTACCTCCTAACTCATACGGATGTCCGCCCGGAAAGACTGAGCTCCATTGAAATCTTTATCCTTTTGGTATCATACCACACTAACGGTCAAAAATCTCTCCCGATTTGTTCGAGAGCCGTCGGTCCCTGCCAGCCGGCGCTGACACGAATCCCGCGCCGGGTCTTACGAGCAAGGCTTGAACGTCCCAGAACATGTCATGATTGCCGCGGAGCAGAATTTTCCTGCCCGGCAGATCACTGATATACATGAGATCCTTCTCGCACTGGGACAGGTTTCTGCCCCAGCTGTGATCGCCGACAAGGACCAGAGTATCCTCACCAGTCAGCAGCCTTCTGCAGTTTTCCTGAAATTTCTTCTCGTGATCCTTCCATACCCTGCCGCTTTGCTGGGCTGGTGCCCTGAGCTCTGAGTCAAAGTGCAGGTGAAGGTCACCGATCGCATATAAACTCATGTGAAACACCTTTATACCATTAGAAGAGATGCATCATCCGAATCAACTGCATCCGCGCTTACGCAAAAGAGGCCGGCGCACGCCAGCCCCCGCACGGAGTCTTCTCCGCTGATATTCTACTTGTCCTCCGGTCCTTCATGAGGAGCAGCCGCCGCCTTCACTTCATCGACTTTCTTCGGCTCCTTCGGCGCTTCCGGCGTCACTTCCTTCCCTTCCACCGCGTTCAGGATCTTTTCAACATTTCTCTTTCCGTTTCGTATCCCAAGGTTCAGGATCATGGAACATACCGCACCCGCAATAGCCAGAAGCAGACTCAACACAATATACAGGGGATTTCTATGAGCGGAGTTGATCGAAAAATAGCACAGGGCTGCGCCGAGACCTGCCGTGGCAAGACACGCCATGTTGTATTTCTCGAGCCTCGCGATCGCCTGCATCTGCATCTGCGCTTCTTTGAGCCATGCTTCTTTTTCTGCTTTGGTCATAGTTCATCTCCTTTTTTCGTTCAGTTCCCGTTCCCGGGACCTGTCACATGCATCGTTCATTACATTGAAGAGGGATGGAGAAAATCTCCATCCCTCAGCTGATTCATGACCGAATCTGTTACATAAGAGGTATGTATAATTAGTAAGAAAGACCCGGGTTGAAGACACCGACCGCGCAGCCGACGATGGCGACGACGAGAAGGATCAGCATGACTTTGATCGGGGACATCTTCTTCTTGGACATCAGATACCAGCAGATGATAATCGTGATCGCTGTGAGGAGGCCCGGGAAGACTTCATCCAGCTTGTCCTGCAGAACAAGGAAGTACTCGCCGTCAGAGTTCTTAAGTGCGAGGGATGTCGTAACAGAGACCCATGTCGCTGAAACGGCACCGATGACGAAGCCGCCGAGTGTGGAGACAGCTTCACGGATAGCCATACCCTGATTACCGACAAGGAATTCAACGGCTTTACCACCGAGGTTGTAGCCTGTGAAGTACAGGTAACGCATTCCGAAGTATGCGAAAAGGTTCCATACGATGATATAGAAAATTGCGCCGAGCGGTGAACCGCCGCCGGACATACCCATGGCGATACCAAGAAGGATCGGGATAACTGTACCGACGACAAGGGAGTCACCGATACCGGCGATCGGTCCCATAAGACCTGCGCGAAGGCCGTTGATTGTCTCATCATCGACTTCTTCATCGCCATTTGCACGCGCTTCTTCAAGACCGGCTGTGATACCGACGATGACAGAACCCAGCTGCGGCTCTGTGTTGAAGAACGCCGTATATGTATTCATTGATCTGGCCAGGTCTTCTTCATTGTCATACAGTTCCTGGCAAAGCGGAAGCATGGAATGAAGATAACCGAATGTCTGCATGTGCTCCTGGGAGAAGCAGGTCAGATGGCCCCAATACCAATGATGGAATGATGTCGACAGCGCCTTTTTAGATAATTTCTTCTCTGCCATATCAGATATCCTCCTCATCATCATCAAAATCACCGGCTCCGGCCGCAGCTGCTGCAGGCTTTGTCAGCTCGAGTATCTTCAGTTTATAAACAAGAATAGCGAACATACCGGCAACAACAGTTGCGGAAACAAGGTTAATACCGATGCTCTTCGCAAATACGAATCCTGTCAGATACGGGATGAAATCTGTCACGTTCCTG
>JAZRKZ010000458.1:0-8613 GCA_045646565.1 Lachnospiraceae bacterium | reverse complement strand
TCAATGAACTATAGGCGTTCCAGAAAGTGCCTAAAATAGGCATCTTTTGTGGAATATTAATAAGAAAGTATAGAGAGAACAGTATGATCCATATTTATACCGGAGACGGAAAGGGAAAGACCACTGCAGCGATGGGACTTGCCGCGCGGGCCCTGGGCCACGGGAAGCGAGTGGTGATCGTTCAGTTCCTGAAGAATGGAAAGAGCGGCGAACTTGCGCCGCTGTCCGCCGCCGGCGCGACGATTTTTTCCGGCAAGGCCGGCACGAAGTTCGTCTCCGCGATGACGGAGGAGGAAAAGAGGGCGACGCGCGCGATGCAGGATGAACATCTGCGGGCGGCTCTGGCCCTGCCCTTTGATCTTCTGATCCTGGATGAAGCGTGCGCTGCTTTAAGGTATGGACTGCTTGAAGAGGCGCTTCTTCGGCGTGCGGTCGCTCTCGGCAAAGAGAGGGAGATCGTGGTGACCGGCAGAGATCCTGCGCCGTTCCTGCTCGATGCGGCGGATTACATCACCCGTATGGAGTGTGTCCGCCATCCCTTCGGGCGCGGCGTTCCGGCAAGGCAGGGCGTTGAGTACTGACCGGCAGGCTGAAAGGAATATGGCTAGGGGCCGATGAATGTGTGAAAAGGAAGGCAGTTATGGCAGAGAAGAAAATGATTCCGGGCGGGACGCCGGAAATGGCCGGCACCCCCGGAGCTGAAAAAGGCGCGCGCGGGATGCATGTCCTCCCCGCCGATATTGAAAAGACAAGCATGGGTATAATAGAAGATGAACTCGCTGCCCGCGGTCTTTCCCTCCTGCCGGAGACCGAGGCCGTTGTAAAGCGGGTCATTCACGCCACGGCTGATTTTGACTATGCGGATAATCTGGTGTTCTTAGGAGAAGGGGTGAAGGCCGGAGTCGATGCATGCGCCTGCGCGACGCCGATCGTCACGGACACGAACATGACGCTGTCCGGCGTGAGCCGGCCGGCTATGCATCGTCTGGGCGTCGCAGCTCATTGCTTTATGGCGGAGCCGGAGATCGCGCGGATGGCCGCAGAGATGGGGACGACCAGAGCGGTCGCATCCCAGATCTACGCCGCTAAGCACTATCCAGGAGCGATCCTGTCCGTCGGAAACGCCCCGACCGCGCTTTTTGAGATCGCGGCGCAGATCCGCAGGGGACTTAGGCCGGCTCTCGTCATCGGCGTGCCGGTGGGCTTCGTCAATGTGACGGAGAGCAAGGAGGAGATCCTCCGTGTCTGCGAGGAATACAGCGTCCCCGCAATTGTCGCCCGCGGCCGCAAGGGAGGCAGCACAGTAGCCTGCGCGATCCTCAATGCGCTGCTCTATGAAGCTGCGGGGCTCATCGATCCTGCAAGCAGGTCTTAAGACCGGGGCGCGCCGCGCATAAAGCCCGCCCGTAGCGCTGCACATACGGAATAGCCGCATTCGGGATGCTGATTCGGATGTCTGTTTATCGGCATAGATTTTTTCAGACGTCCGTGATATAGTAAAACAGAATATTGCTTGCCGGAAGCTGATTTGACAGCATGATAACAACTTTTGAGGTCCAAAGTGAAAAAACTGTCTGACGCAGACGCCACGTCTGAGAATATCGAACTGAATAAAGATCTAATGAAAAAATCAGAGCGCCAGGGCCGGAGTCTTAGTGACGCTGACATTGTTGCTGTCTTCACTTCGGGGCAGAAGATACCGGCCGGTCAGCCGAAGGAGGAGGAGCAGACGGTTTTTGTCTATGAGGATGAGCCCCTGGAAAATGATATTCCCGCTGCCGGGAATACATATCCCGTCAGTGACGAGATGCTCCGGGAGATGGTGCTGGAACAGCTTACGAAGGAGTACGAGAATATGCACCGTATGTCCGTGGATCTCTCCACCGCCGTTTTCACCGCGATCGGCAAGACCAAGCTGAAGGCGAAGAAAGCGTATGAGGACGTCAGCCGCCGTGTGGACGAGGCGACCGCTACGGTCGAAGACGCCACACGAAAGCTCGGAATCATAGAGCGAAGATATATGACGGCCATAGAGCGGGAGAACGAGGTGAAGCAGCGGCTTTCCGTCCTTCCGTATGTCAGCGAGGCCGCTGTGGACAGTCTCCGCGTAAAGATCGAGGATGACCGGAAGGAGCTGGCAGACAGTATGCGCGGAATTCCCAGGGCGGAACAGCTCGAGATGGATGCGAGGACAGAGGCTGTAGCCGCCCTTCACATGATGGAGGAACCGGAGACTGCCGTCAGGGAAAAGAAGAAACTGCTGGACCTGGCCGAAAAACACAGGAATCTGACAGATTACCTGTACACTGTCGCGAAAACGACGCGGGATGATCCGGAACGCGAAGAAGAGTTCGAGGCGATCCGCCGGGAAGCGACAGCCAAGAACATGGATTATATTGCCGCTCACAGAGCGTATACCAGAGCGCTCAGCCTGCTTCGTGATGTCCGGAACTACGCGCAGGAAAAAAGGAGAGCCTACGAGGAAGCTCACAGGGAAACGACCCGTATGCGGAGCAGGGCAGACGATCTGCAGCGTATCATTCACACGGAAGAAAAGAAAATCTCCGGCATGACGAGAGCGCTCATTGTTTACTCGAAAGTCTATGCGGAGTATCAGGAGAAAAAGAAGACAAGAATAGAGAGGGGCAGTCAGCTGGAAGCTGCCCGTAAGGAGTATGCCCGCCTTATGGATGTCCTGTCCTATGTCAAGGCGGAAGCAGAGACCGCGGCGGACAGACTGTACCGCGCGGAGAAGATTTCCGTCAGGGATGTAGTCGAGACGAAGATCACAGATGCGGATTTCCTGTATCTGAATAAATACGGAGCGCTGCTTCAGAAGGCGCAGGCGGATGAAGAGGCCGCGCTCGGTAAACTGCGGCGCGCACAGAAAAGCAAGCAGTCATAAGTTTTGGAGGATATACATTTTTATATGATAAAGACTAGACTCATGAGTCTTCTGGGACATACTAAAAAATATATCGGTTACAATATACTCTTTCAGTGGATCGCCCTGATCGCGCAGATCGTGGCATCTTTTCAGACGGCCGATCTGATCGCCCGTCTTCTGAGAGGTCGGATCGATACGATCGTGTTCGTTCGGACCGCGATCATTCTTGTTATCTGCATTGCGATTCGGGCGGCAGCCGAATGGTTCTCGCAGAAAATGTCCTATATGGCCTCCAGTGACGTGAAAAAAATCCTCAGGGACAAGATCTATCAGAAGCTGCTCCGGCTCGGCGTCTCTTACAAAGAACGAATCGCCACGAGCGAGGTCGTGCAGCTGGCGGGCGAGGGAGTTGAACAGCTGGAGACGTATTTCGGACACTATCTTTCACAGCTGGCTTACAGTCTTCTCGCCCCGTTCACCCTGTTCCTTGTGATGGCCGTGCTCGTCAGCTTCCGCACGGCTCTGATCCTCCTTCTATGCGTGCCCTTCATTCCGCTGACGCTTATCGTCTCTCAGAGGATCGCCAAAAGGCTTCTCGGTCAGTACTGGGAATCCTACACGGATCTCGGAGACATCTTTCTTGAGTGCCTTCAGGGACTTACCACGCTGAAAGTATATCGTTCCGATGATCTGAAAGCCCGTCAGATGGATGAGGAGGCGGAGGAAGTCCGCCGGTCCGCGATGCGTGTCCTCATCATGCGTCTGAATTCGACATCGATCATAGATATTCTGGCTTACGGCGGCGCCGTCGCAGGCATGATCTCCGCGCTCACTCAGTATCTGAAAGGGAATCTCGATTTCGGAGACGCCCTCGTCGTCATTTTTCTCTCCGCGGAATTTTTCCTTCCCTTAAGAAAACTCGGCTCCTTGTTTCATAGTGCAATGAGCGGCATGGCTGCCGGCGACCGCATTTTCGAGCTCCTTGATCTGCCGGAGCCAAGACGGGGGAAGGAGCTGCTGACGAAGACGGTGGACGTGGCCAAAGAGCGCGACCGCCGTATGAATTTCGCGGAGCAGAAGTTCTGCAAATCAAGCAGCGTCACCGTTGAACTCACCGACGTCGGTTTCTATTACGACGCATCCCGCCAGATCCTGAAAGGCGTGAATATGATCCTGCCGGCCGGCAGCCTTATCGCCCTGGTCGGACCTTCCGGCAGCGGCAAGAGCACGGTCGCCGGGATCATTGCGGGCCGGCGTCGCAGGTATACAGGCAGCGTCAGGATCGGCAGCGCCGAGGGAGGTATCCGCGAGCTCAGGGATGTGCGTGAGAAAAGTCTGCTCTCCCATGTCGTGCTGGTCCGCCAGAATAATTATATCTTCAAGGGGACAGTCGCGGAGAATCTGAGACTCGGCAGACCGGACGCGACGGATAAGGAGCTTTACGAAGCCCTCGACGCGGTCCATCTTGTTCCGCTTGTCAGGGAAAGAGGCGGGCTGTCCATGCAGCTTCTCGAGAAAGGCGCAAATATCTCCGGCGGCGAAGCCCAGCGCCTCACCCTTGCCAGGGCTCTGCTTGTCGACGCCGAAGTCATGATCTTCGACGAAGCGACCAGCAATATCGACGCTGAGTCTGAAGAGCTCATCATGAGCATTATAAGGGAGCTCGCAAAGACGAAGACGGTCCTTATGATCACTCACCGGTTGAATAACTGCGTCGCCGCGGACTGTATCTACGTGTGCGAGGACGGCGCGGTGACCGAGAGCGGAACGCACAGCGCTCTTATGGCCGCAGACGGCGTCTACAGCGCAATGTACAAGGCGCAGATGTCGCTCGAGAATTATGCGCACGGCGTCCACGGAAAAAAGAAGAAACAGGTGGAGAGCTGTGAAGTGAGGGGTTCGGCGACATCGATCACAGATGAGGACCGGGCTTATGAAAGCATCCGCAAGTCCCTCATCGCCTATGCGGACGAGACGGCGACGGGAAAAGAAAAGAAGAAAGAAAGAGCCGCGGAACCCGAAGTCAGGGAGAAACGCCGAAGCGGCGTCGTCATTATGGGACAGCTGATCGGTCTTGTCCGTCCGCTCGTGCCCGTCATGTGCACGGCAGTCATACTCGGCGTCCTCGGGTATCTGGCTGCGGTCTATATATCCGTTTTTGCGGGCAACGTGCTTGTCCACGGTCTGATCTTCGGCACATCCGAGACGGTGTATGAGGCGGAGGCGGCGGTGGATGCATTTGCATTCCTCGACCCCGGACACAGGGAAAGCGCGATAGCGGCGGCCGAGGCAGCCCGCGAAGCCGTAAACACGCTCGCGGAAGCCGGTACGACAATTACGTTCCCGGCGGCGGCGACGCGGTCGGCGCAGATGCTGTTCGCGTTCATGGCCATATTCGCGGTCATACGCGGCGTTCTGTACTACATAGAGCAGTATTGTAATCATCTGATCGCTTTCAGGCTGCTTGCGATCATCCGCCACGAGGTCTACGCGGCTCTGCGCAGACTTGCCCCGGCAAAGCTAGAGGGCAGGGATAAAGGCGATCTCATATCGATCATCACGACGGACATCGAGCTGCTGGAGACGTTCTATGCGCACACGGTCTCACCGGTCGCGGTCGCGCTTGTCACTTCTGTCTTCATGGTCCTGTTCTTCATGCGGTATTCCTTTTTTGCGGGTCTTCTTGCCGCCTGCGCTTACATCGTGGTCGGCGTGGTCATACCGGTCGTGAACGGCAGGCTGAACGGAGGGGCCGGTCTTGCTTTCCGAAATGCGTTCGGAGACATGACGGGTTTCGTGCTTGATTCGCTGAGAGGACTCGATGAGATCATTCAGTTCGGCGGCGGAAAGCGAAGAAGGGATGCGCTTTCTTCCCGCTCGGACGAACTTTTTGCCCTGCAGGGTGAGATTTCAAGAACGACAGGTATGCAGAAAGTCGCGACATCATTGGCGGTCCTTCTCTTTGGCAGCGGAATGCTGTTCCTTCTGTCCGTGATGTATTATCATCGAGCGATCGGTTTTGACGGTCTCCTCATCAGCGTTGTCGCTTTTATGAGCTCCTTTGGTCCGGTCACAGCCCTCGGAAGCGTGTCGAACGACCTCAGTCAGACGCTGGCGGCGGGCGACCGTGTCCTCGACCTTCTTGAGGAGATGCCGCTCGTGTGGGATGTATCCGGCACGGACGGAAGCGAGGGCTGGGACGGTTTCGAGCATTTCCGAGGAGCGGAGCTGTCGAAAGTCACATTCTCCTACGGCGAAGAGATGATCCTGAAAGACTTCTCGATCCTCTTCTGGCCGGGCAGGATCATCGGCATCCATGGACCGTCAGGATCCGGCAAGTCGACGATCCTGAAGCTTCTCATGCGCTTCTTTGACGTGGAGGAGGGCCGGGTCATGGTATCCGGCGAGGATGTGCGCCATATCGCGACGACGGAGCTGCGTGATACGGAGTCGCTCGTTATGCAGGATACGCAGCTTTTCCATGACAGTATTGCAAATAACATTCTGATCGGCAAACCCGGCGCGTCCCGCGTGGAGATCGTCAGGGCGGCCAAAAAGGCGGCGATTCACGACTTTATCAGATCGCTTCCGAACGGCTATGACACGACTGTCGGCGAGCTCGGAGACACATTATCCGGCGGCGAGCGGCAGCGGATCGGCCTTGCGAGAGCTTTCCTCCACAATGCGCCGTTCATGCTGCTCGATGAGCCGACCAGCAGCCTGGATTCTCTGAATGAGGGAATTATCCTGAAATCGCTCATGGAGGAGTGCAGGGACAGGACCGTCGTGATCGTCTCCCACAGGGAGTCTACGATGAACGCGGCGGACACGATATTTGAAATGTAGCTGCGGAAATTCTGCGTCAGATTAAAAAATCGGCAGCGTATTCACATGATGGACACATGGAGGTGGCACTATGAATTATGCGGTAATAGATGTTGGAGGCACTTTTACGAAATATGCGGTCATGACGCACGAAGGTGAATTCCTCCGGAAGGGAAAGATCCCGACGGAGACGGAGGATCTTGACAGATTTCTGGGATCCGTTGCCGGTATTTACGAAGACGCCGTAAAGACAGAGGGGGAGATCGCGGGCGTTGCGCTCAGTATGCCCGGGTTCCTCGATGTGGAGGCCGGCTATGCCTATAACGGCGGAGGCGTCAAGTGCGTCCGGGAGATGAATCTGATCGCGGCTCTTAAGGAGAGGATCCCGGTCCCGGTGACGATGGAGAATGACGCGCGATGCGCGGCTCTTGCAGAGCTCTGGCAGGGAAATCTTAAGGGCTGCCGGGATGCGGCTGCCGTGATCCTCGGAACCGGCGTCGGCGGAGGTATCATCGTCGGCGGAGAGATTCTCCGGGGCAGGCACTTTGTCGCGGGCGAGCTCAGTTATTTTCTGATGGATGAAGTCGGAGAGGACTTTGATCTCAAAGGAATCGCGGCTTACGCCGCAAGCGCGAGAGGACTTGTTGCCATGACGGCGGAGGCCAAAGGCATCCCTATGGAGGAGATGGACGGCGTCAGAGTGTTCAGGATGATCGAGGAGGGCGATGAGGAGGTCCGGAACATTCTATGGAAGTTTGCCGGAAACGTTGCGAGAATCATCTGCAACATCCAGATCATGACCGACCCGGAACGCGTAGTTGTCGGCGGCGGGATCAGTACTCAGCCGCTGCTCATTGAAATGATCCGGCAGCAGGCGGAAAGAATGATGAAGATGTTCTTCTGGACTGAAATGCCGGTCCCCGAAATCATGCCGTGCAAGTTCTTTAATGATTCCAACCTGATCGGGGCGCTCTATGCGCATCACAGCCGGTTGGGTCATTAAGAGTTGTGGATTCCGGGCATATTTGTTACAATACAAGCGGCTTCGGCGCGGGGAGCGCCATGTAGGATGAAGGAGAAGCTGCCGGAAGTACGGGCAGCGGAAGAACTAATAAGAGGTGAGTATGAGTAATAACAAAATCCAGTGCCGGAACTGCGGTGAATGGATCGATGCGGAAGATCAGTTCTGTTCGAACTGCGGAGCCTTCAGCAAGCGGACATTCCGTCAGGACCCGGACAAACAATACTGCGTGTTCTGCGGCAGTGAAATTATCTGGGGCAGCAATTTCTGCCCTGTCTGTGGAACAAAGGTCGAAAACAAGCCGGCTGCGTCTGATGCTGAGACCGGCGCTGCGCCTGCCGCTGACGCCGGATCTGCGCCTGCCGCCGGGAACGGTGCTGTGCAGGAGCCTCCGAAAAAGGAAAAGTCGCGACTTGCCGGTCTTTTCGGTCTGGGCGATGACGATGATGACGATGATGATTATAATTATAACGACGACGACGATGATGATGACGACGGCGGAATCCTCTTCGTAAGACCCGAGAGCAAGGGCGGCAGCGGCCGCTGGGCACTGCTCGCGATCGTTATGGTCGCGTTGATCGCAGCCCTTCTTCTTTTTGTCGTTCCTATGATCAGGAACGCAAAGCTCTCAGATTTCTGGACAAGTGATAATACGGAAGATACCGGCAAAGCCCGGGAGACGACGATCACTCCGAATGTGACCTCGATTCCGCTTGATACGCCGACGCCGACTCCGTCGCCGGAGCCGACGGCAACGCCGACGCCCTCTCCGGTGCCGACAGCCATCACAGCTACGGAACTGACGCCGACGCCGACCCCGACGCCTACTCCGTCGCCCACTCCGTCACCGACGCCGGAACCGACGGCAACGCCGAAGCCG
>JAZRKZ010000457.1:0-7314 GCA_045646565.1 Lachnospiraceae bacterium | reverse complement strand
GGGGCGAAAATGTTCCTATAGCCCCTGATGCGCGCTCTCCATCCGATGTCCGTATCCTCAAGGTAGGCGAAATGATTCTCGTCGAAAATTCCGATTTCCTTCATGACAGAGAGCCTGTAGATCGCAGCGCCCGCGCAGCTCGAAAAAAGGGCGGCCGGCTTGGTATACCGCTCGGCGGGTTTTCCCTTGCCGCGGGCGAACGCCCAGCCGAACGAGCAGTAATAATCCCCCGCATCGTCCATTTTCCACGGGTCGTCCATCTTCAGCATCTTGGCCTGACAGGAAAAGATGTTCTCGTTGACCGTGACCGCCCGAAGAAGTTCCTCCACGAAATGGATATCCGCCTCGGTATCGTTGTTGAGCAGAATAACAAAATCATAGCCTTCGGACGCCCGGATCCCCGCGTTGACCGCGCCGGTAAAGCCGGTGTTCTCCGGATAACAGATCAGCTCGACATCCGGATAGCCGTCCCGGACCGCCTCGCGGCTGCCGTCCGTCGACCCGTTGTCCACGACAATGATATGGTCCGCGGGCCTCGTCTGCTTCTTCATGGATTCGAGGCAGGTCCCTATGAACTTGATGCCATTATAATTCGGTATAACTACTGAAACTTTCGGTTCCATGTAATTCTCCTTCAAGACTCGTTGTAACATATGATGCTTCCCGTACATTTTGTGCCCGGCCGACGAAACAGTGCAGGCGGCGCCGCGATGCGGCCGGCACTTTATACGCGAAGTGAATAATTCCATTTCTTCAGCGAAAGATTCGGATTGTAGTTCGGATCTCCGTTCTTCAGGATATCGAGCCAGTGGACCCGCATGTATTCGATCTCGCTCTGGAACCGTCTGACTTTCTCGGGCGTATCCTCCGCGCCGCGCGTACGCGACTCATCGTGATAGAGCTCGGCGAACGGGTCATACACGATCCGGAAGCCCAGGCGGCCGATCTTAAGGCACAGATCGACGTCGTTGAAGGCGACCGCGAGCTCCTCAGTAAAACCGTCGGCGCCAAGAAAGGCTTCCCGCTTTGTTAACATGCAGGCTGCCGTCACTGCGGAAAGGTCCTGCATGACCGCCGCCTTATGCATATAGCCGCCGCGGCCCCTCGGAAGGTCCACGAACATGGCTCCGGCCACGCCGCCGATCCCGATGACGATGCCGGCGTGCTGGATCCTGTCGTTCGGATAGTACAGCCTCGCGCCGACCGCCCCGACATCCTTCCGCGAACAGACGCCGAGCATCTCACTCAGCCAGTCGGTACTGATCTCACCGCGCACATCATTATTGAGGAACAGCAGATAGTCGCCCTTCGCGAAGCGGACGCCGTAATTGTTGATCGCGGAATAGTTGAAGCCGGATTTCCACCGCACAAGATGGACCCGCGGATCTTTGGACAGCTCCTTATAGTATGCGTATGTCTCCCGCTCCGTCGAGTTGTTCTCGACGATGATGATCTCGATGTTCGGGTAATCATTTGCAAATACACTCTGCACGCATTTCCTCAGCATGTCCGCATGATCCTTGTTCGGGATAATGACCGACACGAGCGGATTGCCTGCGACCGGATACCGGACCCGGTAGAAGCCGAAGTCCGGCAGCATCTCCACCGTCCCCAAAGTCCCCGTCCGCTCGAGATTCCCCTCGATCGCACGCCTGCCCGCCTCGTAGGCGTACTGCTTGCTCATCGGGTTATCCGCCGTCGACGCCTCGGACGTCCTCCAGTGGTAGAGGATCTCCGGCACGCGGACGATCCTTTTAGCCTTTTCGGAACAGCGGAAAATGAAATCATAGTCCTGGGCGCCGTTCATCTCGTCCCGAAGGAGCCCTGCTTCCTCCGCAAGAGATTTCTTTACGACCAGGAAATGGGTAATGTAGTTGTTCGTCCGAAGGAGATCCAGGTTGAATTCCGGCTTAAAGTGCGGCTGGAAATGCTTTTTGAGATCCTCGGTGACCTTGTCCTCATCGGAGTACAGCATGTCTGCGCCATGCGAAGTGATGGCCTCCGCCATCCGAAAGAGCGCCGAAGGGGCGAGCAGATCGTCATGATCGAGCAGACCGATGTAATCTCCTTCCGCCATCTCGAACGCCCGGTTCGTGTTGGCGGATATACTGATATTCTCCTTAAGCTTCCGGTAACGGATCCGCGGATCGGCCGCCGCGTAGGAACGGACGATCGTTTCAACGTCCTTCTCACCCTCCGGCACCGGCTTATCCGACGCATCCGCGATGCATAACTCCCAGTTTACGTAGGTCTGGGCAAGAACGGACTCGATCATCTGCCGAAGAAAGATTTCCTTCGTCATGTAGGTCGGAACGAGCACGGAAAACTTCGGCCCGTTCTCGAATTCTTTTTTCCTCTGCCGGGCAAGCTCCGCTTCCGTCGGCTTGTGGGATTCGTACCACGGGCCATACGGCACATCCTCGGGCTCCAGCCTCTCAAGCAGATGGTTCATGAACTCCCTGAGCCCGAAATGCCTTAGATAAAGGAACGCTTTTTTTATCTTATACGGTGTTATTAACATGTCTTCTCCTTAAGCCGATGAGCAGTGCTGCGAGGAAAAGGAACGCGGACCCGCCGGACAGGATCAGCCCTTCGAGAATGCCCGGGCAGCTGTATCTGAGCGAGATCTCATGGGTGCCGCGATCGACGTTCATGGCGATGAAACCGTCATTTGCAAGCAGCATCTCTGTCGGCTCCCCATCCACATAGACGGACCAGCCATACTCGAACGGCGTCGCGATGAACACGATGCTGTCCACTTCGCATGTCACAGTCCCCTCAAAATGATTGTCGTTCACGCTGTCGATCAGACTGACTTCGGCGTCCTTGTTCCGGTTCGCATAGACCACGTCGACGCAGACTGTATTTCCGTCCGAAGCCGTGTAATAAGCGTCTTTCATGTCGGCGGCGTCATAGACGGAGCATATATTGACGACATCGTCGGCCGCAAGGATCTTCACATCGCCGAATTCTTTGATGACCTCCATGCCCGGGAACTGAGTCCCGTCCTTATCCGACAGTACGTATTTGAGGCCTAAGAGGTCCGCCTGGGCTTCATTTGCCGGATCTTGCAGGTACTGATAATGGTTCCTGTCAGGATAAATGATATCCGGCCAGTATTTGGCGGCGTAATTCTGCACGTTGGCGTTCATTGTCGAATTGTAGACGCTGATCGAGTGGTATTCCTGTACGAGAGAATCCATGGCCAGCGTCGCCGTCGTCTCCTTTTCGATGCGATAGTACTCCGGGTCCGTCTTCCTGAGATACTCGAGCGCGTCGTGGACATCCCTGCTATACATGACGTCGAAGTAGTCTCCGTTTTTTCTCACCGAATCGCGATCAAGGAAATTCGTGTAGGTATCCAGCGTCACGTTAAAGATGAGAAGCATGATGAGCCCCATCGGTACCAGATAGCGGAAGACGCGGATTTTCTGAAGGACCATGATAAGGAGCAGACACATCGCCATCGCAAGCGCGGTGAACATATGGATCCGGGACACCATCTTGATATTCGGAATTTCCGTATGCTGCTGGTAGACCCTGTAAAAGCGAATGCACACAGCGCCGCCCGCAAGAAGTCCGGGTATGCTGACCCTCCTCGTCCGCATGATTTCATTAAGCGTGACCGCCACGACGATCGCGAAATACGGGAACGCCAGGAAGAGATACCTCGAGAACGGAGCCGTAAATCCATTAAAGACGGTCGCTACGCCGGCGCTTGTGACAGCGACCACGCAGACCGCGATCAGCAGGTACTGGATAATATCGCGTTTCAGTCTGAAACCAAGCGTCCTGACCGGGCTTTCCGGATCACTCCTGCGCCTTGCTCCCGAGATGAACGGAATGAGGAAGATATACTGCGCGGCCAGCAGAACGGCCAGAGTGGAGAACCAGAGGCACGGATCCTCGTAATAATTGAGATAGCCAACGTAATTCGTAAGACCCCGGCTCGTTGTCGAGAAGATCCTTCCCATCAGCACCCAGTTGTAGATATCCGGATACCGGATATTGAAGAGACGGTCAAAGAGCGACGTCTCAACCTGCATACGCGACGATACGTGGGTGAGCGCTTCGATAAAAGGCATGAGCGCGATGCCGCCGAGACCGACGCCGAGCAGCATGACAAGCGCGAGCCGGAACACATCCTTCACATAGGCAAAGAAGGATCCAAGCGGCAGCATGATCCGTCTGACGACAACATAACATCCACAGAAGATCAGGATCATGTAGGCAATGTAGCAGCTGCTCATCATGAGCACAAAGGTCTGCAGCGTAAGGAGCTTCCACTTCTTTGGAAAACGGATGCAGCGCTCCGTAAGAAGAAGCTCCAGCATGAGCAGCGTCGGCACGATCGCGAACTGATAGTGCTGGCCCCAGACAATGATGAATCCGTTGAAGGCGTACATGTAGGCTGCCACAGCCTTGGGAAGTTCCCGAAGGCGGAATGCGGACAGGAAGAAATAGCAGGAGACGCCCGCCAGCAGGATCTCACCGATATAAACATACACCACGCAGTAGGTCATCTGCTCCGTGCCCAGGAAGTAACCGATCGCATAGAGGACCACGAGCGCAGGATTCGTCATGTTCAGCAGGAACATGTTGATGCCGAAGCCCTCGCTCGAATTCCATAACGCATATGTCCCGTGTCTTAGCATATTGACGATCGATGCATACTGCGGGATATACTGCTGGATCGTATCTGAGCCGATATCGAAATAGGCCATGATCCGGTCGCCGAAGACATATTCATGGAAGGCCACCAGTGTGGTCGCTGTCACGGCGGCTATCAGGATGAGGACAGCCCATAGATTGATCTGGAGAAATTTCTCTCTGCGCTCGTTCATTTCTTTCCTCTTTAACTCATAGGAACAAGCCTCCGCTCCTTCGGCGGCATGTCAAAGACTTGCAACCGGCCGAAGATTCATCTCCGGCCGGATAAGACTTGTCCGCGTTTACTGTGCGTTTTCCATATCCTTTAAGATGGCGACATAGCGCGCCAGCGCGTCTTTCCAGTCCGGAAGCGGCTCAAAGCCCATCTCACGGATCTTGGACCGGTTGAGACGGCTGTTATACGGGCGCTTTGCGGCGGCGCCGTACTCGATGGATGTGACCGGGTTCACAGTTACGCCCGTCACGCCGGCTGCCTCAAAAATTGCCAGAGTAAAGTCGTACCAGGAAATGTAATCGCCTTCATTTGTCACATGATAAATACCGTACTTGTCTGTCTGGATCATGTCGACGACCAGGCGGGCAAGGTCATAGGTATATGTCGGCGTGCCGATCTGGTCGTTGATGACGCGAAGCGTATCATGTGTCTTTGCCAGATTCAGCATCGTCTTGATGAAGTTCCTGCCGTTCGTACCGAAGACCCACGCGATGCGCAGAATGAAGAACTTCTTTACATGCTCGCGGACGGCGACTTCGCCCTCCGCCTTTGTCTGTCCGTAGACATCGAGCGGCTCGTACGCATCATCCGGCTCCCACGGCCTTGTGCCGTTGCCGTTGAACACGTAGTCCGTGGAGAAATACATCATCGGAATATCCAGTTCCTCACAGACTTTAGCGATGTTCTCCGTGCCGTACGCATTGACCTTCCGGCAGGCTTCCGGCATCTCCTCCGCCTTGTCGACCGCAGTCCAGGCCGCGCAGTGGATCACAGCGTCGCAGCCCGATGTAAGGATCGTGCCGCGCACGCTCTCGGGATTAGTGATATCCATCGGAAGATACGGCATTCCGCATACCGGCGTACCGTCCTGCATCCCACTATACACGGAAGCAAGATCACTGCCCACTCCCTCCATGCCTCTTTTAGCCAGTTCATTCATGACATCGTGGCCCAGCTGACCGGCCACACCTGTTACCAAATATTTCATGCTATATCTCTCCTATTATCGTTATCCCGGTGCCCATAAACGGAGTATGTATGATGTATTGTATGAACATTCAAACGGCTTCCGCGCCAGGATTGTTTGAATTGTTCATACGATCCATCAATATGCCCGATTAAGAAGCACCCGCATCAGTTACGCTTAAGCGAGAAGTCCTGCGTGACCATCGACAGATTCGGGTTGTAATACGGATCCCCGTCGCGCAGGATCTCGGACCAGCGCTTCCGGAAGATCGCCATCTCGTTCTGGAATCTCGCGACTTTTTCCGGATTTCCCTGGTCAAGACCCCTGGACTTCGATTCGTAGTGATAGAGTTCCGCGAACGGATCGTAGACAATGAGGTAACCGGCTTTTCGTATCTTCATGCAGAAGTCGATATCGTTGAAGGCGACGGCCAGCTCCTCGGTGAGTCCGCCGACCTCGTCATAAACGCTCTTTTTCACCATGAGGCAGGCGGCAGTGACTGCGGACATATCCTGCTGGCAGATGATCCGGTGCTGATAGCCGGTCTCCCCGCGGCTCTGGTTCACGAACGCGTGGCCCGCGATACCGCCCCAGCCGACGATGACGCCGGCATGCTGGATCGTGTTGTCCTCATAGTAGAGACGGGCGCCGACCGCGCCGACATCGTCCCGCATGCAGAAGCCGAGCATCTCGCCGATGACATCCTCGCTGATGAATTCTGTGTCATTGTTGAGCAGGAAGAGGTACTCCCCTCTTGCTTCCTTCGCGCCGAAGTTATTGATGGCCGAGAAGTTGAAGCCGCCCTCATAGTAAACGACCTTCACGCGGTCGTCCCTTGCACTAAGATCGCGGTAATAAAGGAACGTCTCCTCCTCCGTCGAGTTGTTCTCAATGATCAGGATCTCGAGATCCGGATATTTTCTGCCCCGGTCGATGCTCGAAAGGCACTTGTCAAGATCGTCGATATGGTCCTTATTGGGAATCATGATCGTGACGGATGGCGTCTTATCCCAGTGATAGACCGTCCGGTAGATCCCCGGATACTCTCCCATCATGACCGTCGCCGGAATGCCGCACCGTTCGTAGTGCGCTTCGATCGCGCGTTTGCCGGCTTCGAACGCATAGGTCTTGCTCTCCGGATTGGCTGCCGTCGAGCCCTCGAAGAATCTCCAGTGGTAGAGGATCTTCGGGATATGGACGATGTTCTTCGTCTTCTCCGTGCACCGAAGGACAAAATCGTAATCCTGGGCGCCGTCGTAAGCCGGGTTCAGGAGACCGACTCTGTCGATGAGTTTTTTCTTCACGACGAGCAGGTGGCAGATATAATTGACGGACCGGAGGAAATCCGGATCGAAATCCGGTTTCATATTCGGCTGCATATACTTCTCTCCGATTCCGATCTTATCCTCATCGCTGTAGATAAGCTCCACTTCCGGGTCCCAAGTCGGATCGTAGCCATGTC
>JAZRKZ010000456.1:0-2415 GCA_045646565.1 Lachnospiraceae bacterium | reverse complement strand
ATAGTCAGTTGGTCGAGAAGCTGCTCCCATTTCAGAAGGGAAGGCGATTTTCATGTCAATTACCGCTACAGAGCTGAAAGAAAACCTGAGCAAATACCTTATGCTTGCTGCCACAGAAGATGTGTACATCACCCAGTACGGAAAAGTCGTGGCAAAACTGCGAACCCGTTTCGGGACAGGGTGGATGTCCTGCAGCAAAGAGAACCCTGGCGGCAGGACGGCGAAGCCATTTTCATCGCCGCAGCTATGAATCAGATCACAGCCTGTGTCACCGCAAAGCAGATCGCCGATATCCACTACGTGACAAAAAAACTTTTAAAAGGACTGGCACATGTCGATCATCCGGCAAAACAGGTCATCGGCAAGCTGATGACCTTCATGGAACTTGAAGATACAAGCGCCGCTGACTGCCAGGCTGCAATGGACATTAATAACAATGATTTTGAAGATGCCATGCTGATTGCCTGCGCTGCCCGCGAGAGCATGGATTACATTGTCACAAGAAATGTCACGCACTTTAAAGGCTCCGCGGCACCTGTGGTCACACCTGCAGATTTCGTAACGATCCTGAACCGGTCTGACGGCAAATAACATTTGAAAAGGAAATGTCCACTGGATATTTCGTCTCCGCTCCGCTTCGGCCGGCTCTAAATGCACGTCCATTGGACGCGCAGGGCCCTCTGCGTCCCGAATCGAGCATTACTTTTATATACAAAAGGCCGGGACCCAAGAAACGCATAAATAAGCCATTATAGAGATGAAAAAAGCCCTCTTCCCACAGCACATGTGCACCTGTGCTGCAGAAAAAGGGCATGAAAAAATCCGGGGACTGATTCGCGTGTCAGTTCCCGGCTATGTAAGTCTTATTCAGTTATTTGATCCCGATAAACTGAAATTCAGGAATTTTGGCACCTGATTTGTTATAAATTCATCAGAATCGACTGCCCGACTTTGAAAAAGGCAGGTCAAGCGGCGCCGGCAGATCAGATCATCCCTTCGTGGCCCTGACACGGGAGCAAGAAAAATACATAGTAAAGAAGAAAGGACCAGGGCACATATCACATGAACCCTTGGTCCTTCTTTCCATCTTTTTGGGGAATTATGTTATTTCACGGCTCCTTTTCAGAACTATGTCATTTCACAGCTCCTTTTCAGGAACTATACTATTTCACAGCTCCTTCATATACGCATGATCTTTGATCAGTAATACTTCTTCCTGCAGTTTCTGTAGGTGACTCCTGAAAAATTGATCGTTTCGCTCGAGAAGTCAGCCACTACCTTCGCTTTCAGCCCCTGTCCGTTCTGCAAATGCAGCGTCGCAGACTTCCTCGTCACAGAACCGTCCATCAAAGTCCACACATCATCCGGATTTTTTCCGCTGATGTTCGTGTAGAACATGTACGTGCTGTTGCTCCCGCGCTTATCCTCATCGAATGTGATCGCAGATTTTCCGGAATCCGAAATAAAGGAACGGGATCCATAATTGTCAAGCTTCTCAATGATCGCACTGACCGCCTCTTCGGAGTTCTGCCACATTTCAGCAGTCTTCTCTTCACTGACCGACACTTTTTTCTGCTCCGCCGCTCCGCAGCCTGCAAGCAGCAACGCTAAGGCGATGATTAAAACTTTTCTCATGATATACCTTCTTCCTTGGCTTACTCTAAAAAACAGACGAGTTGTCACAGATTCTAATCAATTATACAATGCCCGCTCTGTCGTCACAACTGCCAAAGAGTATTATTCAAAGGGATATACGACGCCCCACTGTTTCCTCAGATCATCCATTTCCGTCAGGATATGAATGGTCTCTTCATGCGGTATGGAAGGGCACTCCAGACCGCCTTCTTCAAGGACCTCAGCCGCCTCCAGCACTTCGTACTCATAGCCTGTCTGCTGCGGGGGACATGCTATCGTTTTGACCGGCTGATGCTTCATATCGTAAGCAGTCATACTCTGAGGATTGGTGATCTTTTCAATGACAACATATCCTTTTGTACAGTATATCACCACCTTCTGGTCGGACAGAGCCTCTGTACCCGAATTCAGCACCGCCATCCGGCCGTCATTCCAGGTAAGCGTGATGGAATTCTGCTTGTCTACGCCATACTTGTTCTTGAGACAAAGCCCCTGAATCGTGTCCGGCCTCCCGAAGATCATCTCCGCGAAAGTCAGCGTATAGATTCCAACATCAAGCAACGCACCTCCGGCAAGAGCAGGATTTATAATGCGTTCGTTGTGGGAGATGGCATGAGAGATATTTGCCGTCATCGTAACGGGGTCTCCCACGATTCCTGATGCTATAAAGTCTCTGATCATCTGACGCATAGGCTGATAACGGGTCCAGATGGCTTCCGTGACCAGCACCCCTTCTTCATCGGCCAGAGCGAAGAGCTCTCTTGCCATCGCTGCGTTCGG
>JAZRKZ010000455.1:0-14011 GCA_045646565.1 Lachnospiraceae bacterium | reverse complement strand
GCAACTACTGTCCAGACATCAGAAGCACCAGAGACATGTGTCAATCCCCTCCTCATCGGGGAACTCATTTCTACATTATGATGGATCATGGATGGATTGCGGCTACATGTGTCAATCCCCTCCTCATCGGGGAACTCATTTCTACCCTCTCCTCCAAAAATTACTTGATTTTATGCGGCTTCCCAGCCTCGATTTTCCGAGGTATTGTCCAAAAAATTCTGAAAATTGTGCGCAACTTGGGTTACTTCAATCATTTTAACCATTTTTGATAGAAGGGCAAAATACGAGGGGCACGATTTCTATGTTTTTTCAAAAAATGTATCGCCAGAGTGGCTCCTCACTTTCATATCTGTGGCGTCATAGTCGCCTTCCGCTATAGCCACCGTTCAACCCTCCTGACTCCTTGTGGCAGAATGCAGGCCATGTAATAAATACACGTCTTTCTCATCCAACTATCCGGGCGGCTGACTGTCAATTACAAAACACAGAACCGGGTCTGTACTCTGCAATGCAGCAGTCTACAGGAATCTACTGAGTGACAGCTATCACTCTTTTCAATGTTCTACTATATAATTATAACACAGATATGTTATCAGTTCACTGCCCATTTCCACAAATACACACAGACAAGGCCGCCATATGATGACGCCAGAAGCTCCGGTGCCTTTCGGCGCCGATCCAGCCAAACGGTATCATGAATCGGCACCGAAATTCCGCATTGTTTTACGACCAATCACAAAAATCCGGCCATTTTCAAAAGCATATGCTCATGCATACTCATGCACTAATATTTCAGCCACCGGTCTCCCGCTCTCCAATGCAGCGACGAGGGCATTACAACCGCTCTTTCTCGCATGTTTGGTAAGCATTTTCCCAAGCTCTTCGCTCTTCTTCTTTTTACCTGTTAACCCTAAATATATCGCGCATGTCTGATACGCAATCAGCATGTAAATGTTCAGCGGCTTGTTGATATCAATCTCGGCCTCCTTCTGACATTTGAGTGCGGCGCAGAAATAATCCTCGACCCGGTCGTTCACTTCCCCTGTGAGTTCATATTCTATCAACCCAAAGTATCTGAAAATCGCCTGTATCGGATCATATGCCTTGTTTCTCGGAATCATGTGATCGCCAATCTCATGGAGCATTTCAATAATGTGGTTACAATCATCAATCTCACGAAGAATCTCTGTCGAATCACTCTGCTCTTTTTCCGCTGTCGAAACGCAAGCCCCCCTGAGCTGCGGCATATAAAACACATAGATCGACTTCACAAGCGCATACAGCCCATACCAGTCCCTGCCCTTTTCATTCCTGATGCATTGTTCAATCCATTTCCCCAACGGCAAATATTGATCCTTAAGTTCAACATTAATATAAGATGCACAGGTTTTTTCAAAAGATTTCCGATCCTTTATCATCAATTCATAATGCATTCTGCGAGACCGCGTAATCTTAATATTGTAACCGCCTCCGAATTCACGAATTGCTTCATCATAGAGTGCATAAATCTCTTCCTTAGGTGTTTCCGGATAAGCAATGGCCCTATACACAGCCAAAGAACTGAGTGCCCTGGCTAGCGGAATGCTCCGGACATTATCCTCAGTATCCATTCCGAAATCATTACCGGCGGCAATATATCCATCTCTGATTTTTCGAAGCGCCTGAACGTTCTTTTCCTGCATGGCTGCCGCTTCGGCAAATTCATACGCATCTGCGACCGGCACCGCCAGGCGATTATTTATTTCCAGATAATCCGATACATTGATCTTTCCTTTCATCTCATGCAGCATCGCCGCAAGCAAGGGGCCGAGCACGACATCTCCGGTATGATTGCAGGCAGCAATACCACTATTTATGAACTTACAGAGCACATCACCAGACAGTTCTTCTATATGGGGCTGGACCATTTTCCAATAAAGATCAAAAAGGTATTTTGCAAATGCAGCATCTATCCGATCTGCATGAAGCATCCTGTCAAGAGACATTGCCGCCTCACCGAATGCTCTTTGATCAAATGTCAGCGTTTCCGGATGAACATCATGAATATCCGTAAAATCCTCATACTCCATCCGGAATATCGTTTCGTACTCGTTCTTCGCTGATGCCTCAAGCAGCCGGTTAATCCTTTGTACCGCATCAAGCATTTTCTGCGCGTTCCGATAACGATATACGGGGTTGTCATCCAGAGCACACTGCATGACCGCACAGACAGCCCTGGTTACACTATCCGGGATATGCCGGTCCCTACAGCATTTAGCGATTTCAAGCCCGGCTTTACCTGCCGTTTCAGCATTCGGGGCGGCACTCGGTTTCTCATATACTTTCGTAGACCCATTAGAAATCCCCACACCAGGCAGATTTCCTCCGACAAAGAGGGCATAAAAAATAGCCGCAACAGAATACAGATCCGCTGTTACAGTACATGATGTCATACTCCGCGAATACAACTCAGGCGCAGAAAACGGTGAAACCGCAGCAATCGTTCGGTTTCCGGGCACGCCATTGATCATCTTGACAGCTGTCGCGAAATCGATGAACTTGGCGTTACCGGCGGTTTCATTTGCAACATCAGCATTCTCAAGAAAAATATTGCCGGGATGGAGATCCAGATGTAAAAAGCCGATTTTTTCTTGACTTCCGGCAAACGCATGCAGCGTCACCAGAGACTTTAACACCTCTTCTGTACACCTGAGTGCATATGCCAGTGAGATCCTTCTTCCTTCCATCAATTCCGCCAAAAACACTCCCGCCTGCTTTTTTTCCATTACAAGATATGTACTGCCGCAGTCATCATTCACTTTTCCATAGATGGGGACAACAATACTGCGTGTTGCATACTGCTCAATCATCTGGGTTATGTCCATCTCATTTTGGATAGCCGTTTCGCTTATATCGGACTGTGTATATTTCTTCAGTATATAAATTCTGTTCTCCTTCCCCTCATAGCAGGCATCATAAATCTCCGCAGCGTTCGTGCTCGCTATAAGTTTCAGATCAGAATACCGGTCAACTCTCATCTCGCATCATCCTCCCGTGTTTTGTCTGATCTCTTGCTTTTCACCTGTCTCTTTTTGGTCAGATACCCTTCTTCATCCCTGTCATACGTAAAGCGCTGCCCATCAGGTCCTTTCCATCTGACAGGAAAAATCATGTCAAGTCTAAGGCTTTCGAACTCCTTATAAATCGGTTTTAGTCTATAAAAGTCCTCGCAGGAAAAATCATGTACATGTTTCCTGCCAAACATATACACGAATGTTATATCGTATGAAATTTCTAATATCAGTTCCCGCATCGGAAACATATCACGAATCTTTACCTGCGCTTTCACAGGATCATCCATACCGCTGCACCATCTTTCAATCAGGCTGTCACGATACAGCAATGCATATATAAGAAGTTTATCGATTGGATCCGGATAAAAGTGTTCTTTCATACAATCCGATTCACTCCTGCCGCCGGATATTTCCCTGTACCAATTCTTTTTCCAATAGCGGGCAAGCATAAGGTACTCTCCGATGTCTTCCTCCCTGCCGGCAGACAGGGCAAACCTCACAGCATCTTTCTTTTTTGCCATTTGAAATGCGTAACCGATCCTATTTTTAGTCCTTTTACCGGATTTCCTGTCCGCTGAATTTTTGTATTTTCTCTGTTCGCCCTCAAATAAAACACGAGCATAAGTAAACTGATCTTTTCTCTCAAGATCAACGATAGTGAGGGGAGATACCTGATTCAGGAAATCAAATGTCCTTACATACTGAATAAGTCTGAGACAATTCTCGTAGTACTCATCAGAATCATAATCACTCTTATTAAGCTTCTCAAGGACAGCCCGAACGTCCTCGTCAAATGACTCTATCGCCATTGTGTTCCGGCTGTCACCGGCAAAATCATGAAACTTGTATGTTGTTGTCAAATTCCATGAGCATCCTTTAAGATTTTTCCTGTAGCGTTGCCAGCCATAAAGATAGTCCTTCGTCTTCTTTAAGAAGCCGTAGCAGCGCTGTGTAAAGATATGATTGGCAGCCACATTCGGATCATTGAAATATCCTTCGGCGCCCCTTGCGTTCTTTATTTTTTCCGTGTAATACTCCGTCAGAAATCTTGTTAACCCGTAGTTTTGAGCAGCTGCTGCGTTTTCTGTCTCATTTGTCTTACCGTCAAGAAGATTCCTGAGCTGCTTAATATCATCATCAATGTGCCTGCCTGCCGCATAAGTCAATATTCCCTGCTGTGCCTTGTCCTGAGTCCCCTTTTCAACATACAGATATTCTTCACTTTCCAGGCTGCGCAAAACACGATTGATTTCATCCTTTACAGACAGCAGCACCTCATAGGGCGACAAATCCAGTCTGCCCGCATACTCGTTCAGATAAATAATCGCGCAGGCGTCAACAGCATCAAGCGGATACAGACTGCGATACCCGGCTTCCATCAGAATCTGATCTGTTTCATCCGCATTTAGTCCCATGACAAAAGCGTGTTGGACAAGGACATCTCTCTTAACAGGGGTTTTCCCCTGTTCCCAATCCTTCCGGCCTGACTTGGAATAACTTTCTTTTCTTCGGTCATTTTTGGTGAATTCATTCAGATGATAACGGTAGTTAGGGGACCTCCACACGGATTCTTTGACATAATATGGAGCCTGCAGGTTTCGATGCATCTCTGCGGTCTTTTTCCAGGCTTCAACCATATCAAGTTCTTCCTGCGATATACGATCAGGATTGTCCGTTCTCTTATTGCACTCATCGATGAATTCCTCCACCTTACAATCAGCTAAATCCAAAAGATCGTTGTAAGATAAAGAATACTTGCGACGCTGCATGAACGTATTTATGAATTCATCTGCAAATGCCACATGATTCCTGCTTTGAATTGCCGCCTCAGCATATTCTTTTAAAGATTTGTATATCTTTTTTCTTTCTTCAGCATAGATTTCCAGATTAGTTTCTATCACTTTTCGGGAAATACTCTCGTCATATACGTCGACTCTTCTCCAACCAGGCATTATACCTCCCCTCCGGCTGCACACTGTCTGCTGAGCCCCAATGAACAATATTTAACTCTCTGCAAATAAACTCTGTACGATAACTGACGATTGCAAAACCTACTTCTGTGCCAATTTTATCGTATCAGAGCCTTCGTGTCATCCGCATATAAAGTGTGCCTGAAAAGTTTTCGCATATCGGTAACCTGTAAAAAGAATACACACATATGATGACAGCCGGCGTCAGATTCTCCACTCATTCCTATGATCTGAGTTACCGGCTGTCATCGACTTATTATGCTAATTCAGAAGTTAAATCGTATTGCTTCAAATCTCAATCAGCCACTCATACCCATTTTCTAACTTCCTTCTCACCAGCAGTCCCATCTCCAGCTCCAGACTGTTCGTCTTTTCCTCATCGAAGATCAGTTCCAGTTCCCTCTCAACCTTCCGCACCGCATTGTCAATACCCCTCCTCTGCTTCTTGAGTTCCAGGATCTTTACCGCAAGGGCCTGTGCTTTCTTATGAATGTTGATCTCCTCCGTAATATGCTGGGACTTCTCCTTCGTCAGAGTCTGGCTCACCGGCAGCGTGACCTGCTCCGCCTCATCCGTTGACAGAGAGATCGCATGGAGGACCGGAGAAGGGTAGCAGTTCTTACTACGCCTAAATGCGCAGCTGCAGCCGATTTCCGCCGTGATCCGCTTATACTGCTCGCGCAGTTTCCCGCAGCTGACCGGTTTTTCGGGACACTTGCGAATAAAACGCTCCGTGACGTTATACTTATAATTCAGTGTATAACTCATCACCTGGTGGACAAACCGTTCGCCTTCTGTCCCGACATGACCGAATACATAGAGGATGGAAAGCCGCTCACAATGTGTCAGGTAGCCGGTATCATAGGCTTTGCGGCAGAGATACCGCATAAGACTGCACTTGCGGAGAATCTCACTGATATTCGACGGCAGTTCGCCAAACATCTCAAGATTATCATCCACGACCTTCCTAAGCCCTTCCTCCTGCCGCTCCGCCCCTACAGCCAGCACTTTCTTCAGGGCTTCGAAACTGCACTTCGGAACATTGTCCATCCACTCTGAGAGGCTGGTACATTCTGACAGATCCTCCATAAGAAGCGCGGAGCGGATATGGGCTTCGGCATGATAGCTGAGCGGCAGCTTAATTTTCTGCCCATTCCTGCCCTGCTTCAGCTTTGTCTTGTTCGGGAAGAACTCCAGCGTAAGGTCATCATCCAGAAGTTCTTTCATATCGGCTTCAAGAACGTCCTGCAGCATATTCACGTAGTAGGTCGGAATCCATGATTCAAAGAACAGCCAGATATGATAGCCGCGGTATCCGCTGAATTCATAGCGGACATAGAGATTCTTTCTGCGGAACCACTCCCCGATTTTAAGGGCAGCTTCAGCCGCTTTATGCAAATGCTCACTGATCTTTTCCTCGTCTCCCCCACATGTAAGAAGAATGCGCTTTGAAATATCAAGGTCAATCACCAGGGCCTTTACCGTGGCGTTCTGCCTCTGGTTATAACTCGCCACGATAATTTCTCCCTGCATATGCCGCCGCATCACATCCTTGGTCAGCGGCTCGAGCACATCCGTCAGCTGTTTCTTCCCACCTATATAGTCGACGACCGCATACATATCCTCCCGTCCTGCGAAGAGATTCATGAACTTCTCGATCTCATCGTCCGTCACCTCCCGGACAGCCTCGGACTTTGCTCCTTTGTTCGTTGTGACAGCGGATACATTTGCATGAATCTCCACATTCTGAGCATCAATGCGGTCGGCGTAGGCAGAGACTTTGGACGCATTGGCATACAGGTGCAGATCCGAATACTTCTGCATGAGCTCCAGGGTATTCTCCTTCGAAGGCTCCCTGATAAATGCCGCGTACAGGCAGAGCAGGTCACCCACTCCCGCCGCGTCCGGTTTCGGAGCATTCCCTTCATCCGCACTGAACCCGTAATACTGCTCGAACTCGAAGAGGATCATGTCGCGAAGACCGTTCTCATTCCAGAGCACCGACAGATACTTCATGATCTCAGGGTAGATATTAACAAGCTGCCGGCGCACCTTTGCGAGTTCCGGAATCCCCTGCCGCGAACGCATGAGATAAGCCGCTGCCACGAACTCCAGAATATCGGCAGGCTTCCTCTCGCCCCGGAAATACTGCTCCCATCCGTTCAGGATCTCCGACATTTTCCGGATCCTCTCGTCCGTACTTTCCGACCGGTTGAGGAGCCAGACGGTTTCGAGACGGCTTGCCAGCTGCCCCTCCGCCTTCGACGTAATCGACTTGCCGGAAGTATCAAAATGATAGCCGAGGAAGTCGATGCCATCCTTCAGTTCGACAAGGACGGTCTTTTTCTCCGATACTTCCAGTCCGAGGGTGCCCAAAAATGTGTTGACCCTCAGAAGGACTTTCTGGAGTTTCTCCCTCGAGTCCGCAAGGAACAGCATATCGTCCGAATAGCGAAGGAAAAAGCAGCCGGAGCCGGCCATTTCCGTGTCGAACTTCATCAGATAGATATTGGACAGGACCGGCGCGATGCTGGAACCCTGATGAATGCCGAGTGATTTCGGCACGAGATTCCCCTCCGCGTCCACGCTCGGAGCGGCGCACTCCTTCCGGATCAACTCGATCACATCATCCTCCCGGATACGTTCGTGGAGAATCGCCGAAAGTTTATCCCAACATATTGTATCAAAGAATTTCCTGATATCGACTTTCAGCGCCTGTGTATATCCATGAATGGAGATTTGCTTCTCAATCTCCCCGACTGCATGAAGAGCTGACTTGTTTTCCCTGTAGGCATAGCACTGTGGAGAGAAGCTGTGATCGTACATCTTCTTGAGTTCATCAGCAATTGACTGCTGCACAACCTTATCCCGCATTGAGTAGAGCGCGATCTGCCGCTCCTTTTCCTCTTTGTAAAGTGTGACAATCTTCACCGGCTTGCACTCGTAAGTCTTCTCCATAAGTTCTTTATGCAGGAGCTTATCTTCATCCTGAGATGTGGCATCATACATATCCCAGGTCACGCCGTCGACGCCCGCCGCCGGTTTGTTGGTTTTCACACGATTCCAGGCCATATTCAGTTTCTGCAAATCAATGATTCTGTTGTACATGCTCATAGCTTACCTCCTCCTCTTAGGCGTGCTTTTCACCTAAACTGACATGCTGTACCTCTTTCAAACGGGCCACAAAGTCTCGTCAGCAATATCCGGTCGTTATGCCCCGGCCTTCGGCCCGCTCATCTCACGAACGAAATGACAGGCCACTTCGTTCGTGAGCATCCGCTTTCAAATCACAACAACTTCCTGGTCTTCCTCGAACGCATCTTTTTCCTTTATGCCGATCACGGCAATCGAGTCGCTGCATTTCCTGCACAGATCATAAATCCGTATATTTCCCTCTTCCTCCTCATCCATGAGGGAGAGCAGCTCGCGATACATCTCCCTGTATCTGGATTTCGAAATATCGCATTCAAATACGCTGTACTGCTTATGCCGTCCGTAGTTTTTCAGGGTCTTGAAAATCTTATTTCTGCGCTTTGTGTCGCATATATCATAACTGACCACATACATGGCTTTACCCTCCGAACGCCGAGCTGTCCCGCATCGCCGCCCATAGAGGCGCCCGGTAAACGCCGGAACGCTGCTATCAACCCACCTGCGGGTCGCCCTGGTCCCTGCACCCGTTCCAACTATATGGCTGATAATCCTCGCCGCCTGTCACTGCCTTTTTCAGCGCTGCCGCCTGCTCGCGGATCCTGCTCCGAAAACACTTTTCACCTGCTGACGAATCCGTCCCGTTCATCCAGTGTTCGTAAGCTGAACAGAATTTGCGAAACCCGTTCTCGGTGAGCTCCACCGGCCTGTCTTCGGGAAAGGTAAAGTCATTTTTGGTAATGATCCCGTTGTTGAAGACTTTAAGCACCAGCCGATCGACCGCCGGCTGCCGAAACTCTTCCACGATATCCAGCGCCAGAGATTTTCTGCCGTATCGTATGCCATGCAGAAATCCGAGATGTGTTTCAAATGACTCCGCCACGAGCGCCATTTCTACCTCCTTCGTAAGAAGTGTGTAGGCCAGACTAAGAATCACATTAATCGGATTCTTCGGCGGTCTGCGGGTCCTCTTCTCGAATTCCATATCGCAGCCAAACATATGACCGTAGGAGTGGAAGTAGATATTGCTGCAGATTCCTTCCATTCCCATGAGGGAGGGCTGGCCGGACTTATCGACCAGACCGGCAAGATGCCGACGCATCTCATCGACATCCGCCCGCCAGTTAAAATCATCGGTCCAGTTAAAATGCTCGATGACGGCGATCTGGTTCCCGATTTTATTCGCAACGATGCGCCTCGCGATCGCATCACGTTTTTCAAGATTCATATAGAGGTCGTACTGCTGCATCCGAAGGAATATGTTTCTGGAAGTATCCGAGGCGGTCTGCCCCAGATACTTGCCGTCATAGGTAAAATAGCTGATATCGATTCCCTGCTCCATCAGCATCCAGAGGGCCTGCGATGAAATCTGCACGTTGCCGAAAAGGGCGACGGAATCAATTCCGAAAACCGGCTTATCCAGCAGCGTGTGCCCGCCTTTTGTGACACGCAGCCTTTCTCCGGCTTTCGCAAGCATGGTCCCCTGTTCACGGACATATACAACAGCCATCGTTACCTCCCGATCGATGTGTAATACTGCGAATGAAGCGGGCTCAGCCACTGCATATTATCCGAATACTGCCTCATGCTGATGCCTTCCAGCTCGCAGTATCTGGTGAGGACGCAAATGACGAAATCTCGGAACTTTGTGTAATCCGCCTTTCCTACAGGGCCGAGACCGTGAGCGAAAATACTGTTGTTCCTCAGGTAGACCATCGAGCGGAGTTTTCGGATAAAAGCGATGTTCTTCCCCTCCGGATTCATGCTGATTTCATCGCCGAGAGCCAGAAGAAGCATATATCCGTCAAGAAGTGAGAGCTGATCCGGCAGATAGCGGTTAATCTGCTTGCCGAACATTTGCTCCTTGATCTCGACAAGGTTCTCGCGGATGACCTCAAGATCGACTTTTCCGGGAAGCTTAACTCTCTCAAAGGCAAGTTTCGTGTAATCCATGTGGGACACATAGAGGTTGTATTCCATGAGCCTGCGCTGCTCGATCATTTCAAGGAGCCTGTACATAAGGAGAGACGCCATATCGTATTTCTCCTGCTGCTCACGGACCATGGCATTCTGCAGCATTGTGAACATCAGCGCGGACATTAGATCCTTATCTCTCAGGATATCCTCCTGCCTGCGTTCCCTGACCATCTCCGGGATACGGCTCAGGCGGGAGAGAATGTCGCCCTGCTTGAGGAAGCGGTTCCGGAAATCCATCATGAGGAAGGTCTGGTGCGTGCGGCTGTCGCGGGTCATGTGCTGATTCAGCCGCTTCATATAGTCATTGGCCATCTCGAAATCGAGCGCATCCCAGGCTTCATAGGCACCTGCAAGCATGTAAGCGAAATCGAGCTGCTGGCGGACATCAGGCTCGGGAACATTTTCCTTGAGCTTCTCGAGCTTGCCCTTGGCTCCGGAATAGTTGAACTGCTCGAAAAGCGTCATCGCCTTTCCGATCTCAAGGTCGCCGAAAACGCTAATCGGGTTGTCGATAAAATACAGGTTCTCGGTGCCGGGATTCGGCTTCCTGAAGTCGACCAGGTACTCCTCGCAGCCTAGGTAAATCAGTTGCACATCGATCAGTGCTCCGGCCATCGCGGCAGCCGTCGCCATGGCTTTCGTGCCGCCGGTGAAATCAATATAAATCCTCTCCGGCTTATTCCATTCGAGATACACATTCTTGATCTCTTTATACAGGGTCAGCGGATCTGTCTCCGTGACTCTTTCTTTCTGATACTGTGTCACTTCAAGCCCGCAGTAGTTGACGATGCGGTTAAGCGTCGGCTCTGATTTTTCTGTGTATAGGAACAGGATCCGCCCGGGCTTCAGAAGGTTAATGTTCAAAACAAGCGGTTCGTAGGATGTTCCCACGGACATAATGAGGTAATCCACCTTCTCATACAGCTTCTTCTTGTTGCGCTTCTGATAGTCCTGCTCGATGAGCGACATCAGGTTGTTCTGATAAAAAATGTCGGCTTCCTTGCGCTGCTCGTTAGTCTTTCTCTCGAGCTGCATCCATTCTTCAGTTTTCTTCTTAAGTGCTGCGTTCATGACCTGCTCCTCTCTATTTTCGATTGTTCCGGCTATTCGCTGCCGGAATGTTTTTTGTTGAGATCATGATAATAGAGCGGAAAGCGAAAGTCACAAGCATGAAAAGTGTCTCTTATTATCAAATGATTTTTATTCTCGACATTCCGAAGACTAGCTCCAATAGTGCCCGGCAGAAAGTGGAATATGGAAAACCGCCGTAGCGCCCCATCACAAACATTCGTTCTGCTTTATCATTAAAAAAAGACGCACCGATGGTGCGCCTTAAAACACTTACTATTTGGTATTTATACTATGAGAATGATCCTTATGCTGATAAAACAGCGCCGAGTTGACAAGAAAAAGGTGTCAGTCCTCTTTATGTCGGGGAACTTATTTCAACGGCCAGCAAGGAACGTCTGATGAAGAACGCAGAAGAGTGTCAATCCCATTCACGTCGGGCAGCTCATTTCTACTATGTATAAAGTGATACTATTCTTTATGATAACTTATGTGTCAATCCCCTTCACACCGGGGAACTCATTTCTACAAAGCAAATCTCAATTGCCTTCCTGACAGCATGTGTCAATCCCCTTCACGTTGGAGAACTCATTTCTACTTGATCGAGGAGCTGATTTCGCCTCCGACATTTGATGTGTCAATCCCCTTCACGTCGGGGAACTCATTTCTACGGAAACAAACAATTTCAGAGCAAGCTACAACATTGTGTCAATCCCCTTCACGTCGGGGAACTCATTTCTACGGCAGTATAGCTCCATGTTTCGGAAGTACGTGCGATGTGTCAATCCCCTTCACGTCGGGGAACTCATTTCTACACCATCGTTCTCAAACTTTAGGAGAATGACTGCCCGGTGTCAATCCCCTTCACGTCGGGGAACTCATTTCTACAGAACCCGCAGGAGGAGGATATTATGGCAACAACAATGTGTCAATCCCCTTCACGTCGGGGAACTCATTTCTACCGCTGACACTCATGAAGAGTGGATCCAGAAATGGGTGTGTCAATCCCCTTCACGTCGGGGAACTCATTTCTACTTTTCGATGCAGTTAAATACTGGGTAACGGGAATACTGTGTCAATCCCCTTCACGTCGGGGAACTCATTTCTACAAGCGTGGACTGCCATGGACGGGGACTATGAGTGGTGTGTCAATCCCCTTCACGTCGGGGAACTCATTTCTACCAGAAAGAGATGAAGCAATTTCCGCCGCAAAGGCAGAATGTGTCAATCCCCTTCACGTCGGGGAACTCATTTCTACACGGTACGGAGCTTGATGGCCTAACCGGCCGAGTCCTGTGTCAATCCCCTTCACGTCGGGGAACTCATTTCTACAACTTCAAAAACGACAACGACAACGATGAGGAATAATGTGTCAATCCCCTTCACGTCGGGGAACTCATTTCTACCAGCCGTTACTCGACGACAGGATCGTCGATGTAGTGTGTCAATCCCCTTCACGTCGGGGAACTCATTTCTACATCGACGATATGGAATACGACGTCGTTGAAGTTATGTGTCAATCCCCTTCACGTCGGGGAACTCATTTCTACAACAAGATCCATTGAACGAAAGCTATAGATTAGGTGTGTCAATCCCCTTCACGTCGGGGAACTCATTTCTACAGTATTATGGCTGTTGTCGGTGCCCCAGTCATTTTGTGTCAATCCCCTTCACGTCGGGGAACTCATTTCTACAAAAAGATACGGAATTTTTTGATGCACAGCAGAATGTGTCAATCCCCTTCACGTCGGGGAACTCATTTCTACGGTTTTTATCAAGTTCATATTTGATCATGGCTGGTTGTGTCAATCCCCTTCACGTCGGGGAACTCATTTCTACATGACAAAAGTAGCTAACACTGAATCAACTTCTTACTGTGTCAATCCCCTTCACGTCGGGGAACTCATTTCTACGCATGTCCCGCGACTTCTACATCCTGACCGACTACATGTGTCAATCCCCTTCACGTCGGGGAACTCATTTCTACGCGGCAGACACAAGCAGCGGACAGCAGGCGGCAGGTGTCAATCCCCTTCACGTCGGGGAACTCATTTCTACGGGACACAAAGCAAGCAGTCTATATCTGTTTGTTTGTGTCAATCCCCTTCACGTCGGGGAACTCATTTCTACCAGAGGAGGAAAAACATGAAAAGAATTTTTTAATAGGTGTCAATCCCCTTCACGTCGGGGAACTCATTTCTACTCATTGGTCAACGTCTATTGCTGGCATCAGTAGACGTAAGTGTCAATCCCCTTCACGTCGGGGAACTCATTTCTACATTTTAGCAGGCTGCCTCTCCAAACAAAAACAAAGTAAGTGTCAATCCCCTTCACGTCGGGGAACTCATTTCTACCCTCACCCTCAAAAATTGCTTGATTTTATGCGGCTTCCCAGCCTCGATTTTTCGAAGAATTGTACAGATAATTCTGAAAATCATGTGCAACTTGGGTCGTTTCAAACATTTTAAGTATTTTTGATAAAAGGGCAGACTACAAGGGGCACGATTTATATATATTTTCAAATATTCGCCGTCAGTGCGGCGTTCACTCCATATCTGCGGCATCATAGTCGCCATCCATTATAGCCACCGTTCAACCCTCCTGACTCCTTGCAGCTAGTACATCACTTTTTAATTGACTACACATTTTAATAAATGTATGGTATACTCTTACTATAGAGTTTGTATAGAGGAGTTTACCAATATGAATAAGCCCAAAACATTACAACTTGAACCAGAACACAAACTTGAATTAGAGAAGCTTTTAAAATCCGGGATGACCCCAGTTATTATT
>JAZRKZ010000454.1:0-6962 GCA_045646565.1 Lachnospiraceae bacterium | reverse complement strand
GGTATAAAGATACACGCTCCCGCTGCGGGGGGATGCAGATTCCATATAAATGAGGTAAATTGATTATGACAGACCATGCCGAGATTGCGAAACAACTGTTCCTCGAAGGCTATAACTGTGCGCAGTCGGTTTTCTGCGCTTTTACGGACGTGACCGGATATGATATCAATACTTCCGCCCGCATGGCCTCCTCTTTCGGGGCCGGAATCGGCCGCCTGCGGGAGACCTGCGGCGTGATGAGTTCGGCAGCCCTGATCCTTGGCATTGTGAGAGGATACGATAATTCCGTCGATGACGAGGCCAAGAAGAGGCATTATGCGCTGGTCAGGGAATTTGCCGAGAGGTTCAAGGCGAAGAACGAGAGCATTATCTGCCGCGAGCTTTTGGCGCTTGCGGGACTGACGCCGGAAATCGGCGGTGATCCGGAGCAGCGCTCGGAAGAGTATTATGCCAGGCGCCCGTGTCCGCGGCTCGTCTACGACGCCGCCCGCCTGCTCGATGAGATGCTTGCGGAAGAGGGCGTCACAGGGGAACAGGCAGGATCCTGAGAGGATCCGAATATAGGATAGATAAGGGCTGCCGCGTTTTCATGCGGCAGCCTTTTCTAATCACGAACATTCTTTGTTCAAATCCTGAATAAATTGTGAATAACCGGATTTTCTTTTCCGCAATGCTATAATTGCGTTGTAGGTACATCCATGATGCAGGGTCCGGCTTTTATCCTGGTCCTGACCTGTATAATTCTGTTCTGCGGAAGGGGGCGATTCGTATGAAAAAGATCATGATTGTTTTACTGATCCTGCTTCTTGCCGCCGGCGCTGCGTTCGGCGGGGTTCATTATTACCTGTCAAAGAGCAAAACTCCGACTGCAATCGCGGCGCGAACGATGACGAACCTCAGGGAGGTCGAATCTGTCTCCATGAACATGCAGGTCGAGACCGGCGTCAGGGCGGAGGTGAGTCTTCTCCAGTTCTTTGGGATTAAGGATCCGGAGACGACGATTTCGATGAACTACGATATCGAAATGTATAAGGAACCGGCTCTTATGCACACCTATGTCAACGTCAGCGCCTTCGACACGGAAGCCCTGAAGAACATGGAGGTGGTCGTTGCAGATGAAGACGGCAAAGCTATACAGTATTATTGCGTAAATGACAAGTGGTTCCGCTATGTGCCAGATATGGAGGCATCGGGAACTGAGGCGGACGCTTCGGCTGCCGATGAAATTGAGTCTGAAGAACAGACGGCGGAGAGTGAGTCCGGCGTCGCGGCAGACGCAGCGGAGTCTGTTTCTCCTAGCATGAATGACTCGGGCAGTGTGCCTGCAGCGGCTGTCTCATATAAAAAATCAGGGGCTGCCTCCGGGAAAACTGTTTTACCCGGCAAATCGCAGGCTGCCTCCGGGACAGTTGGGGACAGAGGAGAGGAAAACGCCTGGCAGGAGACCGCGGAAGCGGTTGACTTTGACGTGATCCTTCAGGGGATTTCCGACGGCAGTCTCGCCGTGACGCTGCAGGAAGAGACAGAAATGGTCAATGAAAAGGAGTGTTTCGTCTTTGATATCGATCTTACCGGAGATATGTTCGAGAAGGTGATCAGGATTTCGGGCGGAAACGAGGGCCTTATTCCGAAGCTTAAAGAAGACGAGCATGTGACAGGACGGCTTTATATCGATTCCGAAAAAAATCTGCCGGCAGCGCTGACGCTTTCGACCGGAGAAATCTTCAGCGAGAAGCTGAACTTCGAGCAGATCGGGACATCGCTTTCCGTCACAAAAGTTGACATAAATGTAAACGTCACCGGATACAATCTTGACGGAGCAATAACTGTACCCGGTGAGTATGTTGACGTCGATGATCTGAGGGAGTTTACTGCCTCAGAGATGCTGAGACTGGTGATGGAGATCACCGGACTTAGCGACATTCTTGGCGATGCGGCTGCATAAAGCCGGCAGCAGATATTTATCTGGACAGTTCCTCGTGTTTTCTGATCATGATGGAAAAGGCAGCTTTGATCTCAAGGAATTCCTTGATCTGCTTTAGCAGAGCGAAAAGAAGAGCGCGGTCTTCGAACTCTTCCCTTGTCTGGGGCAGTTCTGTTGTCACCATGAACGCGTCGATCTCCTGCGTCTCCCTCAATAGATCCAGAGCGGTGTTGTCCCGCTCGAACTGCAGGGAGATGTCATCGAGGAAATTTGCAATTAAATGAGTATTATCAGGAGCGGTGCGCAGCTGGCGGACGAACTTATACATCTCGTATAAGACATCTTTCTGCCTCCTGCGCATTTGTATGTAGTAGAGGTCGTATTTGTCTTTGGTGCCGAATTGATTTGCATAATTGAGCCTCGCAACATTCTCGGCTTCGCGGATCATATCGTCAAGTTTCAGGAAGCAGTCGGCGTTATAGTCGGATTTGTCTTCTTCGATCATGTGCTCCGACATGCGCTGCAGGATTTTTCTGATCTGCTCGTCGGCGTTTGCCTTGAGCTGTTCGATCGAATTGACGTCCTTATGCAGATGAAGATTGGCGATGATGCCTGCGCTGATGCCGATCAGGAAGATCAGCGCCTCGTTGATGACATAGGGCATGGCCATTGACTGAAAACCGATGAAATGTGAAATCAGTACCGAGTCCATCGCCATGGCCGAGAGCCATTGAAAACGCTGGCATACGAATATAAAGACGATCAGGTAGAGGCAGAAGCCGTACAGATTGTAGCCGCAGATATGAAAGGTGAAAAATGAAATCACGATTGCCGCCAGGAACGCGAGAAAGCGGCTGAACGCCGTGCTCAGCGTCTCTTTTTTTGTTGCCTGAATGGACAGGATGGCAACGATGCCGGCGGAAATACCGTTGTCCAGATTTAATAGCTTTGCGACAAAGATCGCGATGATGGCTGCGGCGGCGATTTTGACCGTATTGAGGATCGTTTTTTTCATGGCTAAAGGCGGGTCTCTTTCTTTTACTTGATCGAGGGCTGCGCTTTGGGGACGGCGGGGGCCGTGCTGCATTGTGCGGATGTCAGAGACTGTACATTGGGGATGTCAGAGGAGGCATTGCGAAGATGTCAGAGACTGCACTTTTGGGATGTCAGAGACGGCGTTGCACAGAGGCCGGAGGCGTCTTCGCATTATTCCAGATACAGCGCTCTGAGCCGTTCCAGATCCTCGCGCGACAGCGAATACTCCTTCAGGAAGAAGGTCTCATAATCCGGGTAATGCTCATGGATCGACTTGATCACGGCCTCGCCGAAGGATCTGTCGACTCCCTCCTGGATCCACAGGAATGTGTGCATGTTCTTACTGATCCTGGACAGGATCCTGTGTTTTTGCAGACTCTTTTTGATCAGCTTGCTGCGATACTTGTTGGTCAGTTCATAGTCATCCAGGATCGTTTCCTCGTCGACCCCGAGCGCGAGCAGGATCAGAATGGCCGCAACTCCTGTGCGGTCTTTTCCCTGCGAGCAGTGGAACAGCATGGGCGTCCGCTCCCTCAGCATGAGGTCGAACATTTTTTTATAAGCCTCGCTGTCAAATGCAATAAAACTGTACACATGCCTCATTAAACTTGCGATCTTATCGATCCCAGGTTCCTTAAGAGCCATGTAGAACATCATTTTCGCGGAATAATCGACGTCGTTCCCGTCATTGTCCCGCAGCGCGCTGATGTGATAGTTGGTAGCGCCCTCGACCGGCGGATCCGGAAAAGCCGCTTCTTCAAGGCGGCTGCGAAAATCAAGGATGCTTTTCAGCCCCAGTTTCTCCAGGGCTTCTATTTCCTGGGCGTTCATAGATCCCAGTGCGCCGCTGCGGAAAAGCATTCTCTTTCTGACCGTGCGGCCGTCTTTCGTTTTATATCCGCCCAGTTCGCGGAAGTTGTTCTCATATCGGAAGCCTGACATAATAATTCCTCGACTTAAGTATTTGTATCGCGGTGCGTATGTACCGGCCGTGCCCGTGGGTATGTGTCACAGGAGCGTGTGTCTGTTTTACCGGACCGCATACGAGATCGACACCGGACGTACCCTATGTGCCGGCAGGGGCGTGTGTCTGTTTTACCGGACCGCACGCGAGATCGATACCGGCCGTACGCGTGGGTATGTGCCGGCAGGGGCGTGTATCTGTTTTTCAGACCGGATACATAAAAAATTATATCATAATGGAGTGGATTGAGACTATTATATTTGCCGAGGTCTCCTTTTTTCGATCGTGATTTTACTTGTTAGATCCAATCATTGTGTGTAAAATGATTAAAGCGGTTGTTTTGCAAATGTAAAGCAACGTCTCTTTCAACTCTCTCTATCTGTCTCCGGGGAGAAGCCCTCTCCTGCCAACGAGACTTGAATTGAGAGCTCTGCGTTTAATTCCATGTCCCTGGGCAAACTGGAATAATCAAGGTTGCGCCTTTCATTATTTTCCCAACATCAACTGTAGTCTGGGCAGTTATAGGAGACTGCTCTTTATGATTTGCGGACTTTTTTAGGAATACCCTTAAGGAAGACCGCAAGGGTTCGGTTTGGTATTATGTCAGCTGACGCTGACCCGAATTCCGCGCCAGGTCTTGTGAGCGAGACTTGAATGACAGGAAGGAGAAAGAATGAACAAAGAGCTTAAAAGACTGCTTTTGCAGGAAATTCAACGGACAAACGAACTGATTGAGAAAGTTGAGGCAATGCAGGAGAATGCCCCGGAGGGCTCGCTTCGTATTTTTAAGCACGGGACAAATTATCAATATTATCAGGTGCGCCTGCATGAACGAAATTACATAAGCAAGAAAAAGCCTGAACTGGCCTTACAGCTTGCACAGAAGGAATACAATTCTACGGTACTTGATAAGGCGTGTGCGTTGAGGAGACAGATGCATTTGCTGAACCAAATTCTCGAACAAAACGATGTTGAGAATATCGATCGAGAGTTTTCTGAAGAAATGAGGAAGCTTATTACTCCGTATTTTGTTTCTGAGGAGGAGTATATTGAACAGTGGAATGCGTTTGACTTCGAGCCTAAAGTAATTGATGATACGGTGCCGGTCCTGTTCACTAATAGAGGCGAGCGTGTAAGGTCAAAATCTGAGAAAATTATCGCGGACAAGCTTGCAAATATGGGAGTGCCTTATCGCTATGAAGCGCCTCTTGTGTTGAGCGGTTACGGGACTGTTTACCCGGATTTTACGATGCTGAAACTTTTCACCAGGGAAAATATTTATTGGGATCATTTTGGAATGATGGATGATAAGTCATACTGTGAAAAAGCTATGACCAAGATTAATACTTACATACGAAATGGTTACATACCCGGAAAGAATCTGCTTCTCACATTCGAATCGAGGAGCTGTCCGATCAATATGAATAGTATTGAAAAACAGATACGCTCGATTCTTGACTTATGAAGCGGGGCTGTTCTGTTGTGTGGTAAATGGGGATATCGGTTAAAATTGGTAGGTCTCAGTGTGAGATGACCGCGCCAATGCAGGCGGTGGGTAACAGAGCAGTCCCAGTGTGAGTGCCAATTTCACACTGAGAATTATACTCCGTGAGGGAGCGGAACGTCCGGTGGATGTTTTCTTTGTGCCGGCCGCAGCGGAGTGGAGACTGCAGGGATTCGGCTTGGCATTGTGTCGACTGATGCCGACTCGAATCCCGCGCAAGGTGCTGCGAGCGGGGCTTGGATGCATTTGCTGCAGCATGGGCAACAATAAATCCACATCGAGTACTTGGGCTTGACAAGGAAGGCATGTTTACATACAGTTAAAAATGAGGTTTGGAACATGTGTTTTTCCGTAAAACAGCGATGCAGGCACTTTGGCTCATTGCCTACACAAATTTTCGAGTCAAAGCGAAGAAAAATCATGAGTACCGCTGCCGGAAAAGCCGAGCGGGAGCGTCCCTGCGGAGCATAATTTCGATGAGGTCGGTCCATGAACTATGGCGTGGGAAGTTTTTGTAAATGAGGTTTGATAATGAAATATAAATTGATGCAGGGACGCCCCGAAACAAATGATGGGCGTCTTGATAAAGAAATTGCATGTTATGATTTGCTGGATTCACTTGAAGTTTTGTATGAACGAATTGATCACGAGGAGGCCAATACAATGGAGGCCTGCAAGGAAATCGATGAGGTACTCGGTGCTACGATATGCAAAAACCTATTCCTGACGAATCGGCAGCACACATCATACTACCTGCTTCTCATGCCGGATGATAAGGTCTTCAAGACAAAAGAGATTACAAAACAGATCGGCTCGGCCCGACTCAGCTTCGCTTCCGGCGAAGAGATGGAACAACTCATAAACTGTACGCCAGGATCGTCAAGCATCCTGGGCCTGATGTTCGACAAAGACAATACCGTGCAGTTGGTAGTCGATCAGGATGTTCTAAAAGGCGAGTATTTTGGGTGTCACCCATGTATCAACACTTCTTCGCTCAGACTCCGCACGGAGGACGTGTTCGGAAAGATTCTTGATGCTCTGCACCACACTATGATGGTGGTTGAACTGCACGGGGAGTGACGAGAACCTTCTTCGTGCCCTGCGCCGCGGCAGGAACGATGAGGCGCTTTTGATGATAAGGAGGGGTGAAAGCCTTCTTCGTGCCCTGCGCCGCGGCAGGAATGATGAGGCGCTTTTGATGATAAGGAGGGGTGAAAGCCTCTTGTTGTTAGATATGGTTCGGTCGTAAGCAGTAGTTTGTTTGTAGGAGTGTGAATTAGCTGCCTGTATGGACGAGTTTACGTAGATTGAGCAGAAGCTGCATATGGAGCTTGCCATCGGTCGGATTTGCGGGGGTCAAGTCGGAGGCCAAGCGGTCTTAGGAAGACAATACAGCTTTGCAACTCCTTGGCTCACAGAACGACATGGCTACGATCCGACTTAGGAGTGTGAATTAGCTGCCTGTATGGACGAGTTTACGTAGATTGAGCAGAAGCTGCATATGGAGCTTGCCATCGGTCGGATTTGCGGGGGTC
>JAZRKZ010000453.1:0-5662 GCA_045646565.1 Lachnospiraceae bacterium | reverse complement strand
TGACAAGTCAATCGCAAAGATCATGCGGACGCTCCGGCGGGAACATGTCAAGGTCCTTGTCGGCTATTCCTCCGCGCTCGGCGAGATCAGCCGGTGGATCGACGCGACCGGCCATGACACCCGAAAATACTCCGTGAAGGCGATTATTCCCATCTCCGAGACCATGCCGGACGCAGTCCGGGCGAGACTAAAAGATCAGTTCCGCTGCACCTGTCGGGCCTGGTACTCCAATGAGGAAAACGGGATCATGGGGCTTATGATGCAGGACTCGAACGCCTACTATATCAACTCGGAGAGCTATTATTATGAGATCCTGAAGATGGACTCCGACGAACCTGCGGAGGACGGAGAGCTCGGCCGCGTGGTCATCACCGATCTGACGAATTACGCCTTCCCGATCCTGCGCTACGACAACGGTGACACCGCAGTCGCGCGCCACGTAGTAAGGGACGGCAGGAAGAAACTGTTCCTTACGGAACTCTACGGCAGGCGGAGCGATCTTATCTACGACACGAGCGGCAACGCGGTCACTCCGTACATTATTACGAATAACTTCTGGGATGTGGAGGGCGTCGCCCAGTACCAGTTCATTCAGACGGGAATTCGCGACTATGAGCTCCGCCTGAATGGCGACCGCTCCCGCATGAATGTCGAGGACATGCTCGGCCGCATTAAGCCGACGCTCGGTGAGGACGCCAATATTCTGGTGACCTATGTCGACGAGATTCCGGTCCTGGCCTCGGGCAAGAGGAAGTATATCGAGAACCGCTGCCCGGAGTATCAACGATAAACGAAATTCTGTCCCAGGAGTAATCATATTTATGGCTGACACCGGTAACAAGAAGGTGCAAATAGCATCTAACACAGTCTACACCATTGCCGGAGCACTCGTCCTGAACGGCGTGCTCCAGCTTCTCGTTTATCCGCAGCTGAACGCGCGCATGGGCGCGGAGGCAAACGGCACGGTCCTTTATATCATGGGACTCGTCAGTATTCTCGGTCCGTCGTTCGGTCAGGCGCTCAATAACGCAAGACTCGTCATGCGCCGGGACCGGGATGTGAAGAACGGCGATTACAATACGATGCTGCTCCTTTTCGGAGCGATCGGCACCTTAGTCGCCCTCATCATCGCGCGGAATTCCATCAGCGGGGTCTTTTCCTATGTGATGACTGCCTGTCTCATCATGATCACGATCTTCCGTTACTACGGAGACGTCGAGTACAGGCTGACTCTCAACTATAAAAAGTATTTTATCTACTATTTGCTGATCTCCGTCGGCTATATCGCCGGCTTCGCCGCCTATCTCATGCGCGGCAGCTGGTTCTTTATATTTATGACCGGCGAGGCGGCGGCATTTGCATACCTGTTCTTTACAGGCACTGTCTACAGGAACTTCTTCGAGCGGTCAAAGTACTTTTCCGCAGCCTTAAAAAGAGGCAGTATTCTGGTCCTGTCCTATCTGGTCACGAATACCACGCTCAATATCGACCGGCTCGTTCTGAAGAACACACTGGGCGGGACGGCGGTCACGCAGTACTACGTTGTGTCGCTGATCGGCAAGACTCTGGTGCTTTTTATCGCGCCGATCAACACGATCATCATATCCTATCTGACCAGGGAGAAGCAGGCGCTTGGGCGGAAGCGGTTCCTGACATTTGCAGGCGCGGGGATCCTGGCCAGCTTTATGTTCTTCCTGTTCTGCCAGATCGCGACGCCGATCTTTATCCGGCTGTTCTACCCGGATCTCTATGAGTCGACGAGACAGCTCGTGACGGTCGTCAACATCAGTCAGATCCTCAGCATGCTGTCGGCCTATCTCTTCATCCTGGTGCTCACGTTCACCGGTGAGAAGTGGCAGCTTGCCCTGCAGACAGGACACCTCATTGTGCTGTGCGCCGCGATCTACATGGCGATCGGCAGCGGATCGCTCCTGACATTCTCCGTTGCCGTCCTCGCCGCGAACGCGGTCCGGATTGTCGCGGTCTGCTTACTTGGCTTTGTGAAATCACATTGACGGATACGCCGGCGGGCAGGGAAGCCGGCGGAAGATAAGGATATAAGGAGGAAAACAGTTATGAAACAGGCTGGTGAAGTTATGCGCCGCGTCGCTTTCTACGGACTCGATATGATGCACGGAAGTAAGATGCGAAGACTTCTTGAAGTCAATAAAAGCGAGATTGTAAACGGGGTTACGAAGGAGTATCAGGACAGGCGGATCGATTCGATCCTGACCTACGCCCGGGAGAACTGCCCGTTTTACCGCAATCTTCCTGCAAATGCAGTTCTTTCGGATTTCCCCGTCCAGAACAAAGGGGATTTCATTAAGAACTATGAGGGAATTATCAGTGATCAGTTCATCGGCGTAAGGGACAAGCTGACAAAGCTTTCCACGAGCGGTTCAACGGGCACGCCGTTCACGGTGCTGGCCGACCCGAGGAAGATGAATCATGTCTACATGAATTTCATATCCGTCATGGAACTCAACGGTTTCCGTTTCGGCATGAAGCGCGGAGAATTCCGCGCCTGGATCAAGGGAAAGAACACGATCAGCCGTTTCCATTCTGTCAAGAACAATCTGCTGATGATCGATATATCCAACATGGGAGACGAGAGCATTCTCGAGATCTGCGACCGGATCAGACGGGAAAGGATCCAGGTCCTGGTCGCTTACTCCAGCGCGATCGAAGCGCTGTGCAGCTTCCTGGAACGCACCGGCTATAACGCCGGCTCGTGGTTCGTCGAGATGATCTTTACGATGGGAGAAGCCCTTCCCGCAGGCGTCAGACAGAAGGCGAAGGAACTGATCGGCGTCACGCCGGTCCTCTCCTACGGTAATAATGAGAATGGCTTTATTGGAGTCAGTCTCCATGACAGCGACACCTACACGATCGATCTCTATAATTACTACGTCGAGATCCTCAAGATGGACAGCGATGAGCCGGCGGAAGACGGCGAGCTTGGCAGGATCGTCGTGACCGATTTTTATAACCGGGCTTTCCCGATGATCCGTTACGATACCGGAGACACGGGAATCATTCACAGATACGCGGATGAGAAGGGCCGTCTGCACGCTGAATTCACAGAGATATACGGCCGCCGCGGATCTGTTCTTTACAACACGAAGGGCGAGCCGCTCTCGATCCATGTCTTCATGAACATTTTGTTCTTCTTTGAGGATGAGATCCAGCAGGCCAGGTGCATCCAGACCGGCGAAAAAGAATATACGCTTGAAATCAATGCGTATAAGCTCCCGATCGATGAGTTTAGGGTCCTCGCCGCCTACCGAAAATATCTCGGCGAAGATGCGGTCATCACAGTCGAGTATCTTGAGGGCAGGATCCCGATCCAGCAGTCGGGAAAGACAATGGTCTGCGAGAACCGCTGGAAGAAATAAATACGGCTTCGGCTGATGCAGCCGCAAGAAGCCGCGTGCTTCTTAGGAAAAATGAGGAGGAGATTTTGATAAAGGTTTCGGATTATATAGCTGAATTTTTAGCGGAGAACGGCGTTAAGGAAGTCTTCATGGTCACCGGAGGCGGGGCCATGCACCTTGACGACGCGCTGGGCCATTCTAAGCGTCTCCGCACGACATACCACCATCACGAGCAGGCCTGCGCCATGGCTGCGGAGGCCTATTCGAGGATCAACAATGTTCCGGCGTGCGTCTGTGTAACATGCGGTCCCGGCGCGGTCAACGTGATGACCGGCGTTCTGTGCGCGTGGATGGAGTCTCTGCCGATGATCGTTCTGACCGGCCAGGTCAGGACGCAGATCACCGTGAGGAGCACGGGACTTGACATCCGCACTATGGGCGTGCAGGAGTTCGATGTCACAAAGAGCGCAGCCGCCATGACCAAGTACGCGGTCATGGTCGAGAAAGCAGAGGATATCCGCTACCATCTCGAGAAGGCGATGTTCCTTGCCATGTACGGAAGACGCGGCCCCGTGTGGCTGGATATTCCCATGGACATTCAGGCAGCCAGAGTGGAGCCGGCGGAGATGAGGATATTTGATCCGGCTGCGGAAGGCCTGCTCACTGTCCCGCCGATTTCGGATGAAGCGGTGACAAAGATCCTTGAAATGCTCCTTCGCGCAGAGCGGCCTCTGATCTTCGGAGGTTTCGGCATTCGCGCCTCGGGCGCTTATGAACAGTTCAGGGAGCTCGTCGACCGGCTCGGCGTTCCGGTCATCGACGGCATGTCCAGCGTGGACCTCATGGAGGAAGACCATCCGCTCTATGCCGGCAGAAGCGGCATGACGGGCAGCCGGGCAGGCAATTTCGCGCTGCAGAACTGCGATCTGCTCCTGTCTCTCGGCAGCCGTCAGAGTATTCATCAGACGGGCTTTTCATTTGATACATGGGCGAGATGTGCCTACACGATCATCAACGACATCGACATAAATGAGATCAGAAAGCCGAACCTGCACGTCGACCTGCCGGTGTGCGGCGACGTCAGGGATCTCATCGGTAAGCTGCTTGACCGTACGGAGGGCGAGGGTATATTTGCAATTCCCGAATGGATAGAGAAGATTCACGAGTGGAGACGGAAATACCCGATCGTCAGCGAGGAGGAAAAGGGACCGCAGCCGGACGGTCTGGCCAACACCTACCGGTTCTACGACCTCCTCTCCGAGGCGCTTTCGGAAGACGACATTCTCTGCGTATCCTGCGGAACATCGCGCGTTGCAGGCAGCCAGGCTTTCCGCGTAAAGAGAGGGCAGCGGTTCATCACGAACTCGTCCACAGCCTCCATGGGCTACGGCCTTCCCGCGGCGGAGGGACTTGCCCGCGCATGTGAGGGCAGGGAGATCACCCTGGTCACGGGCGAGGGCAGCTTTATGATGAATATGCAGGAGATGCAGACGATCCGGACGAACAATCTGCCGATCCGCGTCTTTATGGTCTGCAACGGCGGCTATCACTCGATCCGGCAGACCCAGAACGCCTTCTTCGGAAAGCCGCTCATCGGCATCGGTCCGGAGAGCGGAGACCTTTCTTTCCCGGAGGTGCGAAAAGTGGCGGATTGTTTCGGCATGTCCTACGGGGAGTGTCTTGCAAATGAAACCCTCGCTGAAGACCTCGCTAACGCCATGACCCTGCCGCTGCCTGCCCTCATCCGCGTCGAGGTGACGACGACGCAGAAGACGGAACCGAAAGCCGCGTCCCGCAAGCTCGCGGACGGGTCGATGGTGTCGTCGCCGCTTGAGGACATGGCTCCGTTCCTGCCCCGGGAGGAGCTTCGGGCCAATATGCTGATTCCGCTGACGCCCGACGAGGAACATGATTAAGCAGGAAATGACCTTCCCGCTTTTTGATTTATCTCATTTGCGAAGTAAAAGATAGTAGAGAGGCAGCCAGATAAAATGGAAGAGAAAAAGAAGCTGATTTCGGTCGTCATCCCCTGCTACAACGAGGAAGAAAATGTGCAGGCGATGACGGATACCGTGTCCGGGATCATTACAGATGAACTCCCGGAATATGATTACGAGATCATATTTATCGACAATCATTCACAGGACGGGACAAAGCGGATCATCCGCAGGATCTGTGAGGAGGATAAGCACGTCAAGGCTATCTTCAACGCAAGAAATTTCGGTCAGATGCGGTCTCCGGTCCACGGATTCAAGCAGGCCTTCGGTGACTGTGTCATCCGTCTGAAC
>JAZRKZ010000452.1:0-3743 GCA_045646565.1 Lachnospiraceae bacterium | reverse complement strand
GGCCGTCGTCATATTCCGCTGTGCGGGCAGTGATGATTTCGACGACCCGCGTAAAATCCTCATCGCCGGCAAGGAGCGTCTTTCCCATGGTGAGGCTTTCAAATGCATCCGCGTACGACATGACCTCCTTCTCAAGGTCATGATACTCAAAACCTTCCATCAGATGCGTCGGCTGCACGACAAGTTTCTTCACTCCGTTCGATACGGCGCGGTCCAGAGCCTCTTTCACATTGTCGATTTTAACGCCGTCGCGCTTCATAATGTGGTCGATGATGATCTGGCTCGTGAACGCACGGCGCACAGACCAGTCCGGGAACGCTTCGCGGATCGCGTTCTCAACGCCGCCGATCGTAAGACGGCGGCTGTCGTTGAAGCTTGTACCGAAGCTGACGACCAGGATCTCATTTTCGCCGATCTCATCCTGATTGCCCGGATCATCCAGCGACGCGTCGCCTGTCTCGTAATTCTCTTCATCTTCTTCCTTCGCAGCGACGGAGGATTCCGCCGACTCAGCGGCCGAGGCATCCTCTCCTCCGGCAGACTCTACGGTCTTGGCGGCGGAAGCGGTATCTTCCGCGGAAGATTCTGCCGTGCTCCCCGAAGCGCCGCAACCGATGATGGCGCCGGCCATGACTGCGATAAGTAATAATCCTACAAGTTTTCTTTTCATATGTCCTCCTTTCGGCGTATCCTACGCCCTTTCCGGCACGCCGCACCCAAAAGACACACAGAAGAAAACCCTTCCGCATCGGAAGGGCATACTGCATACTGCACCTGCACAGAATACTCTCACGCCCGCTGCCGGCGGACCTCATGAGCCTTTCTCTGCACCTGCAGAAATAACGGTACGACCAATGCCTCGTGATCCGGAGCGAATGCTCCTGTACCGGCATACGGCAGGTTTCCTGGCTTTGGATCATCACGCGAAAAGCTGCCTTCCCGGCCTTTGCCAGTGACCTTACTGCTGTCCGCATTCCCCGTTCACAGTGACGAGATCGTACAGGATTTGCACCTGTTTCCCTTTTACCCTCCGCGCCCTATGGGTCCGCGCAGGCACCGCATACCTTTTTTCGGCGGGTCTCCCCGCACTACGCAAAGTATATCATGTAAATAATCCGGGGTAAAGCGGACATTCGCATAGAAAAACCGGCTGATACCAATTATAATAGGTGTTGAACCTATTCATTCAAGTCTCGCTCGCGAGACTTGACGCGGGATTCGGTTCAGCGCCAGCTGACATAATTCCCAACCGAATCCCTGCGCATTTTCGCGGAGCGTTTATCTCAGTGGGGGATTCACTGAGATAATGCCTTAAGCATAAGGTCCGGCAGAAGGAGCCACCAATGACGACCGGTCTCATCATGACACTTGTAAAATATATTTTCTCCGCGGCAGCCGCGTTCATCACCGTCGCATGCACAAAAAACATCAAGTATACAATCTCCTCCCTTCTGGAGCTTGCGTGCGTCTTTCTCGTTACAAATGCGCTGCTGCCCGCCACGCCCGTACCCGCTAACATCCTGAACGATCTGCTCATTCTCCTCTTCAATGCCCAGATGCTCGTGCTCTCCTTCGGCGGAGTCTACACGACGCTGGTCATGCTGACGAACCTCGATTCACTGGAAGACCTCTTCGGCAAGCTGGTGCAGTACCTGATCGCGATCATTATCGTGCTCGTGTTCACCTTCCTGCCGGTAAGAGATGCGGCGGCCGTTCCGACGATCCTCCTTCCGGTCGTCCTCATCGCGAATGTCATCTTCCTTGCCGTCTTCGGTACCCGCTATTCGCCCGCCTGCGGCCTCATCGCGCTCACAGCCACGGTCGCGCAGAACATGAGCCGAACCGCCGGGGTCGCTAAGATGCCGGGCGCGCCGGAAAAATTCTATCGAGACGGTCTGGCCGACTACAGAAAGAGACCGGCAGAGCTTGCTGAAAAACCGAATATTATCGTCATCTTCACCGAAGGTCTCTCCCAGCACATGATCTCCGATCCAAGAAAGATCATGCCAAACGTCCGGGCGTATCAGGAGAAGTCCCTGAACTTCCATCGCTATTTCAACCACACCTACGCGACCTACTGCGCCCTCATCGGCCAGCTGACGAGCGGCTTTCAGCTGAACAACTACGACCAGAGCAGCCTCACCTCCCTGCAGGGGATCCTGAAAGAGCGCGGCTATCGAACGACCATGATCAATACCGAACCAAAGAACAGACTCTTTACGACCTACCTTGAGGGGATGGGATTTGATGAAGTGCGCGGGTCTGAGATCACCGACCTTAAGGGTGAGGCGCACAGTCTGTCCGACCGGCAGGCCTACGAACTGCTCTATGAAACAGCATGCCGGGATCATGCTGCCGGCGTTCCCTTCCTCACAGCGATCTACACCTTCGGCTCCCATATTTCATTCGATTCGCCGGACGAAAAATTCGGGAACGGCAGGGATACGACGCTCAACAAGATGTATAATCTCGATGTCCAGTTCGGAAGGTTCATGGAGAAATTCATGGCCGGCGAACTTGCGGACGACACGCTCATTGTCTTCACCGGCGACCACTGCGCGTACGGCGACCTTTTCTACCGGGGCGCTTATCCCGCATATCATCGCGTAAACGTCGACTGCGATGAAATGCCCCTCTTCCTCTATTACAAGGGGATCCGCCCCGAGAGCATTGATGCAAATGGCCGCAACACCCTCTGCATGGTCCCCACCCTGCTCGACTATCTGGATATCTCGGCACCGAACCATTTCCTCGGCTCCTCACTCTTCGGACCGGAGGGTATGTACGACACTGTTTTCTTCGACGCGACCTACCAGCTGACAACAAAAAACGGACAGATCCGCGAGCTGACAAAAGAAGAAAAACGCCGGCTCGAGCCTGTCCTTATGGATTATTTTGCGGCAAAAGCCAACTGACATTGCCGGGTATGATTTAGAAAGATTGGAGGTTTTGATGAAATTAAAAAGATTTACTGCCGCGTCCCTCGCCGTCCTCCTGTCGGCCGCGCTCATCTCATGCGGTACGCAATCGACAACGACCACGAATTCCACATCTGGCACGTATGCGGCAGACTATTTCAATGTCGCGGTCTTCTACTATGATTACGCGGACGCCTACATTTCTTCCGTCCGAACAGCCCTTAACAAGGATCTGACGGAAGCCGGCATCCCCTACACAGAGTACGACGCCGCCTCGAACCAGCCCGAGCAGACGGTCCAGATCGACGACGCCATCCAAAAGGGCGCGAGCATGCTGCTCGTCAACATCGTGAACTCCGGGTCGACCGATGTGGCGGATTCCATCTGCCTGCGGGCTTATCTCGCCAAGATCCCGGTCGTCTTCTTCAACCGTTCCATCGAGGCGGACGGAGACGAGGGCGTTATTCTCGATTTCTACCAGAATGTCGCTTTTGTCGGGACCGACCCTGCGGAAGCGGGGCATTTGCAGGGCGATATAATCGGCAAATATCTCTTAGAGCATTATGACGAGTGCGATCTGAACAATGACGGCGTGATCAGCTACGCCTCGTTCAAGGGCGAGGCCAAGAACGCCGAGGCCATCTACAGGACCGAGTACTCTGCGAAAGATGCAAGCGCCATCCTGGAAGCCGCCGGCAAACCTCCCCTCAGTTACTTCAATCCGTCCAGCGTCGACGCCTTCCAGCTCGACCTGACAGGCAAATGGTCCATGCAGGCCGTCCAGGATTACATGATGACGAACATCGGCCAGTACAATGAGACAAG
>JAZRKZ010000451.1:0-2605 GCA_045646565.1 Lachnospiraceae bacterium | reverse complement strand
GCTGCCGCACTAAGAATTTCTTAGTGCGGCAGCCCGTTTTTTCACTTATCTCTGTATTCCACAAGTACATTCGTGATCTTTTTTTCTGTGTACAGCAGCTTCCGCTCATACAGCGACTGAAGGACCTGATTCAGGCCTTCCTTCACGGAAGGAAGATCCTCTTCCCTGGCCTCTGCGGCGATCCGGATCGTCATCTTCCCTTCCGCGACAGACTCTATACCGTCGTAAGCCGGGCCGCTGATGATCCCGGGGATCTTATCTTTATATGCCGGCAGTTCCCGCGCGAGCATTGCTTTGATTTCTTCGAGGGAACCGGTCACCCCCACCGGAAATGTCACACTGCAGAAAGAAGTCCGCTTACTGAGGTTGATGACGCCGCTGATATTGCTGTTATTGATCGTCTTGATGTCATTGTCGGCACCGAGGAGCTTGGTGGAGCGGATGCCGAGCTCCAGGACCCTGCCCCTGAAGCCGCCGATCTCTACAAAGTCGCCGACGGCAAATTGTCTCTCGAATACGATGCTGATCCCGGACAGGATATCCGCCACGATGTCTTTGGCGCCGAGCGAGACCGCCAGGGACAGGAGGCCGAGAGAGGCAAGGATCGTGGATGTATCCACGCCCAGGTAGTTGAGCGCCAGGCAGAAAGCAGCCGCGGCCAGCATGTAATTGATGAGGCTCCTGGACAGACGCGCGACGGTCTCTCCTTTGGCATCAAGGACGCCGTAGAGAAATAAGAACAGGAACCTGACAACGATATAGGCGAGGTATTCGATGCTCCAGACCATGATCACGGCAACGATGCCGAAAACATTGATGCCTTTCGTCCAGTTCCCCTCGATGACGAAGCTCAGCAAGGAGTGATTCGAGAGAGGGGTATTGGATACAGCGATAAAAAGGAGCGCTGCCATGAACAGGCCTGTTGCGACCTGCATGACCCACCCGGACCTCTGTTCCGGAAGCATTCTGTTCCACCTCTGAACGTAAGTAGTGAAGGTGGTGTTCAGTTCCGAGAAATCATTTGACACGATCGGAAGATCCGACACCGCCTGGGCGAGCTTTTCATGGTTCTCCTTCGTAAAGGTGCGCAGCGCGTAACCGGCGGTCAGCCAGTAACCGATCAGGAAAATTGCCGACGTAAGGAGCGCGAACATCGTGCCCACCACCAGCATGAAAGTGTTGTCCGTGAGATAGTAGTAAATATTGCCTTCGATCATTCGGGAAATGCCAAAATACCACTTCCGGTCGATCCTGAAGAAATTCAGCTGGCGGTCCAGCAGGCTTTCTTTTTTGATGCCCAGTCCCGCCGCGCTGTCGCCGATATACTCCTCCCGGCTGCCGGATACGATCATCTGCGTGACCGGATCGATCTCGAGGATCATCTCATCCTCAGAGGAGACCACGCTGTAGACTCTCTGTTTTATATCCGTATTACCTGTACCGTCTTTCGCGGACCGCACCGGAAACAAGATCAGGATCGCGCCGTACTGTTTCTGCTTGTCCGGAAGATCGTACCGCACGCCGACGGCCCTGTAATCCTTTCCGGTAATGAAATCTTTCTCTGTCTCATGGGTGATGACAGAGACTCCCTTCAAAAGCCTCCTGAAGTCGGCGGACGGATCGTTCGCGGCTGTTCCAAGGGAAAATCCGGTATAGTCCTCACTGCAGCCGATCTCATTTCCGTTCTCGTCAAAAACGATCAGATAATCCGCCTTGATGATCCGGGAAAGTTCCGAAAGGCGGTCTTTTGCCAGATAATCGGGACGGATCGTGAGAAGCCGGGAGATATCCTTGCCAAAAGCTTCGTATCTGCCGGAACTGTTATTATTCGTATCGGAGACAGTCCGGATGTCCTCCTCCAGCTGTTTTTCGAGGATGCTGAGCACAGCGTTCCCGGCCTTATCTTCCTGATAGGTATACTGCATCACCACAGTAAGAAAAGCGACGATAAATACGAGAAGCACGGATAGGCGGCAGAGATGCATCGTCTTTCTCTTTACGGCTTTCGGCGTGTATTTCTGGTGCAGTTCCCTGCTCAGCTTCTTAGAGCTCATCAGCTGGAGGACGCTATAGCACCATACAATGAGGACAGCGAAAAGCACCGCGGCGAAGAGCAGCTGTGTCAGGATATCACCGATGAACGCGATCTTCTCTTGATTGACAGAGACGCCGCAGATAAGGAGCCGGCCGGATTCAAGCGCCATCGGCGTACAGATATAAGAATTATCGTCGGCCGTGTTGAGCTTAAAATACTCCTTGCCGAGGTCTTCCTCTGAGATGCCGAGTTCGGCGAGCGTCCCATACGCCCTCACGCCGGCTGTTCCGTACAGTATGGTCCCCTTTTCCGTGTCGGCGGGATCTTCATCCGCCGAAGCCAGGAGTATCTCGCCCTTGTAATAATCAGTCAATTCATCCAGCAGTTTCCGGATATCGACGTAGGACTTTACATGGTCATTCAACGCACTGACAGGTGTCCAGCTGACATAATACCAGTCATCCGCGATCCTGCTGCTGGTCAGGAGCACTTCTTCCGGCTCACCTTCTCCGCTTTCTTTCATGAGCCGTGTCTGCACGTACTCATTCTGAACGGCTTCGTTCGTAAGGC
>JAZRKZ010000450.1:0-6649 GCA_045646565.1 Lachnospiraceae bacterium | reverse complement strand
CGTTCAAGGATATGGCGCTGTCCATTCTGCCGCATCTCATGGTCACGTCCGCCAAAAAGAACGGCCTGACCAAGGAGATCGACATCCTGACAGCCACATCGGGCGATACGGGGAAGGCGGCGATGGCCGGATTTGCAGACGTTCCCGGTACCAGGATCGTTGTCTTCTACCCGCACGGCGGCGTCTCGAATATTCAGAAGCTGCAAATGGCGACCCAGCGCGGAGCAAACACCTTCGTCGTCGCAATCAACGGCAACTTCGACGACGCGCAGACTGCTGTCAAGAAGATGTTCAATGACAGCGCGCTGAAGGAAGAACTCAGCGCGAACGGATATCAGTTCAGTTCGGCCAATTCGATCAACATCGGCCGTCTTGTGCCGCAGATCGTCTACTACGTCTATGCATACTGCCAGCTGCTGGCCTCCGGCGAGATCGGCGAGGGCGATAAGATCAATATCACTGTTCCGACCGGCAATTTCGGCAACATTCTTGCCGCCTACTACGCGAAGGAGATGGGTCTCCCGGTCAACAAGCTGATCTGCGCCTCCAACGAGAACAAGGTCCTCTTTGATTTCTTCGCGACAGGCGAGTACGACAGAAAGCGCGACTTTATCCTGACAAGCTCTCCGTCGATGGACATCCTGATCTCCAGCAATCTGGAGCGTCTGATCTACCGCATCTGCGGGAACGACGCGGCAAAGACCCTGGAGTTCATGACGGAGCTGTCCACGAAGGGCGAATACACGATCACGGATGAGATGCGGGCAGGTCTTTGTGATTTCTACGGCGGCTTCGCGTCGGAAGAAGAGAATTTCGCCGGCATCAGAGAGCTGTACGAGAAGACCGGCTACGTGATCGATACGCATACCGGTATCGGAAATGCAGTCTACCGCGACTATGTAAAGAAGACCGGAGACACAACGCCGACAGTCATCGCGTCGACAGCGAGTCCGTTCAAGTTCGCGGTCCCGGTCATGACGGCGATCGCGCCGGATATGCTCGAGGGCAGGACGGATTTCGAACTCATCGATATTCTTTCCGAGCTCTCCGGCACAAAGGAGCCGTTCGCGATCACAGATATCCGCACAGCGCCGATCCGCCACAAGACTGTGGTCAACGCCGAAGATATGCCGGCGGAAGTAAAGAAGTTTCTTGGGGTCTTATGATCCGTGAGCAAGCGGGGCTGTGGTGACAGCCCCGCTTTGTAGCAGCACACCGGCAGAGCGAGTCGTGCCTGCACACAAAACAGGCCCTTTAGCGCCTTCACATTCAAGGATTGTTATCATGACAAATTCAGAATCCAATTTTGTAAAAATCATTAAAGAGATATGCGCGGAAGAGAGTATCCGCCTCACTTCTTATTCGTTTGACTGGATTTTTCAGCTCGAAAAGAACGAAAAGATCCGGTATATCCTCGGCTACCAGTTCGGCCTCAATTCCGCGTCGGTCAACTCGATCTGCTGCGACAAGGCTGCCGCGAGCGAGATCATGACGGCTCATGGCATTCCGAATATTGAGCATCTGCTCTTCGCGTCGCCGGACGAGCAGAAGTTCGTCGGCAAGACCGGCTGCTGGGCGCAGCTGCTCGCGCTCCTCAAAGAAAAGGGAACGCTGGTCATAAAGCCAAACGACGGGACAGGCGGAGACCGCGTCTTCAAGGTCAGCAGCGTATGCGAGCTTGAGACGGCGGTCCATAAGATATTTGAAAAATCCGCCTATCTGGCGGCCTCGCCGTACTATGATATTGCAAATGAATACCGGACCATCATCCTAGACGGCGCCGCAAGACTTGTCTATGTGAAGCGGAGGCCTCATCTGACAGGCGACGGCGTGAGCACGGTCGCTGAACTCATGATCCGCCATCTTTCCGAAAACGCCGGCATTAACGCCGAGGAGATCCGTCTGCCGGACAGAGCGGACCGTGTCCCGGAAATGGGAGAGCAGGTCCTGCTTGGCTGGAAGCACAATCTCGGCCTCGGCGCAAGGGCGGAGCTTGTCACATCAGGTCCGCTGCGCAGCGAGATCGAACGGATCGTGGCGGAGGTGGCCGGGAGCCTCGGAGTTAGATTTGCATCCGTCGACATTGCCGAGACGACCGAAGGAATGAAAGTCCTCGAGATCAATTCCGGCGTCATGATGGAGAATTTTGCCGGACAGGATGCGGAAAGCTACGCGACGGCCAAGGCGATCTACGCAGATGCAATACTGAAAATGTTCGAGTGAGCTGGGGAGAACACCATGCAGTGGAAACAGATTTTAAGCACAAAACGATCCGGCAGTGAAGACGGGATCCGTATCAGGGCAGACCTCCGGTCGGAGTTCGAGAAAGATTATCACCGGATCATCAGCAGCGCGTCGTTCCGGCGCCTGCAGGATAAGACCCAGGTATTTCCGCTCGACAAGAGTGATTTTATCAGGACCAGACTGACCCACAGTCTGGAGGTCTCGTCGGTCGGAAGATCGCTCGCCCAGAATATCTCCGAGAGGATCATTGACCAGCGGATCGATCCGGATTTTACGATGGAGACGGAGCGGTCTATTACAGAAGTCATTGAGTGCGCCGGTCTCATTCACGATATCGGAAATCCGCCCTTCGGTCACTTCGGCGAGGAGGCGATCCGCGAATGGTTCGTCAAGCATCTTCCGCGTCTTCAGATGGGCGGCAAGCCGGTCACGAAGATTCTCTCCGAACAGGAGCTCGGCGATTTCCTTCACTTTGAGGGCAATGCGCAGGGGCTTCGGCTCGTCTCGAAGCTCCATTTCGCGGAAAACGGCTGCGGTATGAATCTCACGTACTCGCTGCTGTCCACAATGATCAAATATCCGCGGTCGTCGATCACCATGAAGCCCGATTCGCCGACGATCAGCGATAAGAAGATGGGCTATTTCAAGTCGGAAGAGGAGCTGTTCTCCCGGATCCAGAAGATCACCGGGACGAACGGACGGCGAAATCCGTTGACGTTTATTCTCGAGGCTGCGGATGATATCGCCTACGCAACGGCGGATATTGAGGATGCGTTCAAGAAGGGCTTTTTTGACTACCCGACATTCACCGCCGAGCTCTGGAAGCGCAAGGTCGACAGGAGCTATATCGAGGAGCTTGATGAAATCTATTCCCGGGCGGCCCAGGGCAGAAGTGAGAAGAAGTCGTCGCAGGCCCGGAAAAAGAGCAGCGCCAAGTGGGGCGAGCTCGGCTCCTACATGGACAGTTTAAAGGGCAGCGGCTACACAACGGCTTTCGGCGGCAACGTGCACGACATGGGTATGTCCGGCGAGTATGTAAGCCCCGGCGAGTACGCCCTGATGACCTGGCTTTCGGAGATGCAAAGCGTTCTGCTTCTTGCCGCGGCGGAGGGTTTTGTCGCCAACTACACGTCCATTATGGAAGGAACTTACGAGCAGGAGCTGATCTGCGACTCAAAGGAGGCTGTCCTGCTGAACGCGCTCGAGGGTATCGCTTACGACTACGCCTTCACTTCCATGTCTATTTATAAGACCGAGATCGCCGCGAACAACATCCTGACCTACTTGCTGAATAAGCTTGTTCCGGCTGTCCTGCAGTACGACCGGGACACGCCCCCGGGCCTTATGGAAGAGAAGTTCCTCTCCCTCATCTCGGAGAATTACAAGCAGATCTACGCCTGGTCCGTGCGGGGCAGGACAGACGAGGAAAAGCTGTACTATCGGCTACTTCTCGCCACGGATTCGATTTCCGGCATGACGGATTCTTATGCGAGGGATCTGTACACGGACCTTAACGGTATTACCTGAAAGTTTTAACAAAAAAAGGGCTGACGCACTAACGGTGTCACCACTATATATGGCAGACATAAGCAAATAACGTCTGCCATAATCAGTAGTGGCGCGCCTTAATGCGACAGCCCTCGCTGTTTTATGAAATAGTTTATACGCTGAGCATGAAGGATGTCTTCGTCTGATATCTCTCGCCTGCGCGAAGAATGATCGGCGCGAATGCATCCTGATTCAGTGCCTCGGAGCACTTCTGTGTCTCGAGTGAAAATCCGCTGCGCGGTTCATAGGACGCGCCATCCTTGCCTGTCGGACCGGCGATGAAGTTGCCGGCATAGAACTGTACGCCGTACTGGTCTGTGAAGACCGTCAGCTTGATGCCGGAAATGTTGCCGCGTGCGCAGCAAGCCTTCCGATAGCCTTCGCCGTTCAGGACCCAGAGATGGTCGAAGCCACCGGTCTGACGGAGCTGCCTGACATTTGCATCAATATCCTCTCCAATCGCCTTCGGAAGTCGGAAATCAAAAACCGTACCTTCGACATAGGATGTGTAGCCGACCGGAATCGAATTCTCATTGACCGGTATGAAAGAATCCGCGAGAATCTGGAGCTCATGGTCATAGACAAAGCCGTTTGCATGGCCGTTCAGATTCCAGTAGGAGTGATTTGTCATGTTGACGGCGGTGTCAGCGTCTGCGATGCCGTCGTACTCGATGATGATCTCATTGTCATCCGTGAAAGTGTAGGAGACTGAAATCTCGAATTTTCCGGGATACCCCTGATCGCCGTCCGGACTTACGATAGAGAACACGACTTTGTTATCGCCGTCGCAGGCTGCCGCCCACATGCGCTTGTGATATGCGTTCGGACCACTGTGAAGGTTGTTCACTCCATTCTCGTTCTTTTCAAGATAATAACGAACGCCGTTCAGCTCGAACGTTCCACCGGCGATGCGGTTTGCGATACGTCCGACAGTTGCGCCGAAACCGTTGCCGTCACCCTCATATTTTTCCACTGTGTCGAGTCCCAGAGCAACGTCTGTCAGAACTCCGTTCTTGTCCGGAACACAAACTGTCTGCAAAATTGCGCCAAAATCAAGGAGCGTAATGTACGCTCCCTGCTTATTGGTGATTGTATATGCAGTTACGTTTTCGCCTTTTTTTGTTACTCCGAAAGGTTTACTTGTAATCGCCATAATAGTCTCCTTTAATCTTTAACATCCCGGGATGCCGTTCCTATAAAGCTGACGCCTAGCCTTCGCCAGGTGGGTGTCCTCACTCTGTTCGCTGTCTTCCTCCGGTAGTTGCTTGAGGCCTGACATTGAGACCGACGATATTGGAATCCCTTTAATTCAAATGTAGGTTCAGGAAATAATAGGGGATCGAACACCCCAGGAAACTACCTATATTATATCGTAGAGATACGTACTTGTAAACGCATTTCATATGGTTGCAGTCCGGAAATCAGCCTCCAAAACAGCACAAAAAGGAAGCCTGTCTGTGTTCAAAATCCTTCACAAATCTACCATCTTTTATTGACTTAATCCAGGGTTGGTGGACATCTGCCTCCCTTAATGGCAACAGCCTCCAGCTTGCCCGCAAGAGTTCTCAATAGGCAAGACTGATATCGGCCACCCTCAACGGCAACAGCCACCAAACTTGCCTACATGAACTCAAGCAGATAAGGCAGATGGCAATCGCCAAAGACGCGTCCGAAGCGTCGACAGTCATTTCCGCTGATTTCTTGATTAATCACCCGCTCAAAATGATGCTTTTTCGACAGGAGAGCAGTCTTATTTCAACAAACATGGCGCTTTACGTGCCGAAAAGCATGATTACTCTGACATTTTGGCAGGAGAATTTTTCAAAAACCGCGGTTAGTAACCGACAACCGTGGATTTATGACAAAGATCTTGCCAGACAGCTCCCGCCCTCCGCCTTATATTCATAGTATTCTTGACAATTACAATATTTGACAGTAAAATTCTATCTTGTATGTGGCGGAGTGTCGCCACATCCCATAGAATATAACGAACTGGCACGATCTGTCAGCCGTTGTTAAGGTAAAATGCCGGAGATAGATCCGGTATGAAAGAGGAGATTGTTATGAGTGATATCGAACTGAAGGTAAAAGAGATTCAGGAAGCAGCGATCAAAGCGATTTCGGACGCGGATGGCCTTGATAAACTGAACGAGATTCGTGTCTCTTACCTTGGAAAAAAGGGCTCGCTGACGCAGGTCTTAAAGTCGATGAAATCCGTCGATCCGGCGGATCGCCCGAAGGTCGGCAAGTGGGTCAATGACGCAAGAAGCGCCATTGAAGAGAACATGGAGCAAATAAAAAAGAAGCTTGACGCGGAAAAGATGGAAAAGCAGATGGCTGCTGAGGAAATCGATGTGACGCTGCCGGCCAGGATGAAGTTCATCGGTCACCGTCACCCGAACACGATTGCTCTCGAGGAAGTCGAGCGCATCTTCGTCGGCATGGGCTATGAAGTCATCGAAGGACCGGAAATTGAGTACGACGATTACAACTTCACAAAGCTCAATATTCCTGCAAATCACCCCGCGAAAGATGAACAGGACACCTTCTATATCACAAAGGACATCCTCCTGCGCACACAGACATCCCCGGTTCAGGCCCGTGTCATGGAGCAGGGCAGGTTGCCGATCCGAATGATCTCACCGGGACGTGTTTTCCGCTCCGATGAAGTGGATGCGACACATTCCCCGTCCTTCCATCAGATCGAGGGTCTTGTCGTGGACAAGAACATTACATTTGCGGACCTTAAGGGCACTCTGGATGTATTCGCGAAGGAACTCTTCGGACCGGAGACCAGGACAAAGTTCCGTCCGCATCATTTCCCGTTCACCGAGCCGTCGGCGGAAGTCGACGTGAG
>JAZRKZ010000449.1:0-2625 GCA_045646565.1 Lachnospiraceae bacterium | reverse complement strand
CACAGCGTCATGCAGGGCCCATTATCGGCTAACGCAGGCAACGCAGATAACCGTGCCGGCTTATGCCGAAGCGTATCTCGCGAAAAGAGTAGGGTCCGGCACGGTCAACCATCACTTATCTGGTATAGATGCAGGGAGGTCCAATATGGAATATGAGAAGATCGTCAGCATAATCTCGCAGGTCATGGGAATCAGAACGGAAGAAATCACAATGAGGTCTTCCTTCTATGATGATCTCGGCGCGAACTCTCTGGATGTGTATCAGATCGTCACAGCTCTGGAGGACGCGTTCGACATAGAAATCTCCACCGCGGATGTCGAGCACATCTACACGGTCGAGGACGCGGTGAACGCGCTCCGGGCAGCAAGGGGATAACGAAGATCCCGGTATTTGCTGAGGGAAATCTGATAAGATGAGAAGAGATATTAGAAAACTGATGGAGAGGATCGGGTACGAGTTTCAGGACCCGGGCCTTCTCAAGACGGCGGTCACCCACACGTCGTATGCAAATGAACACCGCCGCGAAAACGTCAAACACAACGAACGTCTGGAATTCCTCGGGGACGCAGTCCTCGAGACAGTAAGTTCCGAATACTTATACAAGCTCTATCCCGAAAAGGGCGAGGGCGAACTGTCCACCATGCGGGCGAGCATGGTCTGCGAGCCGTCCCTCGCTATCTGCGCGAGAGACATGGGACTGCCCGAGTTCCTTCGCCTCGGCCGCGGAGAGGAACTGATGGGCGGCCGCGAGAAGGATTCCATCACATCCGACGCGACAGAAGCCGTCATCGGCGCGATCTATCTGGACGGCGGATTTGAGCCGGCCAAAAAGTTTGTCCTGGAATTCATTCTCGGCGATTTAAAGACCGAGGATCTGTACCGGGATACCAAGACCGAGCTGCAGGAAATCGTTCAGAACTTTGGCAGCCACGTGGACTACGAGCTGGTCTCGGATGAGGGACCGGACCATGACAAGACATTTGTGATCCGGGCGGTCGTCGACGGCGTTGTGGTCGGCACCGGAAGCGGAAAGACTAAAAAACTGGCCTCCAAGGAAGCTGCGAAGGCCGGAGTGGAGTATTACAGACAGAATGTACCTAAAGCGGATTGAAATGCAGGGCTTTAAGTCCTTCGCCAACAAAATGGTCTTTGAGTTCCCCGAGGGAATCACCGGCATCGTCGGACCGAACGGCAGCGGCAAGTCCAATGTCGCCGACGCGGTCAGATGGGTCCTCGGCGAGCAGAGCGCAAAGCAGCTTCGCGGCGGGAATATGCAGGACGTTATATTTGCAGGAACAGCTGCAAGAAAACCACAGAGCTTCGCCTCTGTGGCGATTACATTCGACAATCACGACCGGGCGCTGGACATCGGATTTGAAGAAGTGACGGTCATGCGCCGGCTCTACCGGTCCGGCGAAAGTGAATATAAGATCAACGGCCAGACGGTTCGGCTCCGCGATATCAACGAGCTTTTTTACGACACCGGTATCGGCAAGGAAGGCTATTCCATTATCGGACAGGGCCAGATCGAGAGGATCATTTCCGGCAAGGCGGACGAGCGGCGCGAGCTGTTCGACGAGGCCGCCGGTATCGTCAAGTTCAAGCGCAGAAAGGCCACAGCCCTTAAAAAGCTCGCGGAGGAACAGCAGAACCTGCTCCGCGTGACAGATATCCTCTCCGAACTGACCGGCCAGCTCGAACCGCTGAAAAAGCAGTCGGAAGTCGCGAAAGTGTATCTCGACAAGCGGGAACAGCTCAAAGGGCTGGATATTAATCTGTTCCTCATCGATGATGAAAATGTAGGCGCGCAGCTCGCAGAAATCGATGAAAAGACTAAGATCACGGACGGCGACATCGAGGAGACGACCAAAGCCCTCGACGACACCAAGGCCGAATATGACCGCATCGAGACGGAACTTGCCGATCTCGACGCCGAAATCACAGACCTGAATACACGCGTCTCAAAAAATACATTGACGGAGCAGCAGCTCATTGGGCAGGTTGATTTGCTGAATGAGCAGATCCGTGCTGTCGACCAGAACCGCGCCCACTACCTCGCAAGACGCGAGACGATCAACGAGGATTCGGCAAAGAAGCAGGGAGAGCTCGATCATTTGAAAGAAGAACTCGGTCAGCTTCGAAAAACCGTACAGGACTCCGAAGATGCGGAGCGCAGAGAAGAGCACAAACTGTCTGCAATCGAGATGGAACTTGCGGACGTGAACGCCCAGATGACCCGCGCGCAGAACGACGTCATCGGCATGCTGAACAGCCGCGCGGCCGTCAAGGGAAAAATGCAGCGCTACGATGCGATGCTCGAGCAGATCGACATTCGCAAGAGTGAGCTTGGGAATCGGATGATTCGATTTGCAGAAGAAGAGAGCCAGGCTAAGGAACGGGTCCGCAAGGCGGAAGCCTCGCTCGCGGAGATCCGGGACAAGATCGCGTCGCTGCGCGCAGAATCCGACCGGAAAGAGAGTGAGGTCGGCGCCCTGCAGGAGGAAATCCGCACGCTGAGCGTTTCCTACGAGCAGAAACAGACGACCTATCACCGCGAATCGTCGCGGCTCGAGTCCCTGAAAGCTCTGAACGAGCACTACGAGGGCTACGGCAACGCCATCCAA
>JAZRKZ010000448.1:0-11844 GCA_045646565.1 Lachnospiraceae bacterium | reverse complement strand
ACTGGAAAAAGAGATGCTTCGCAGCGCAGTGACCGCCGTATCTCATATTGTATATTTGAATCGTTGTTTCCGTGTTCTCTCTGACAGCCGGAGTTAAGAATCCGACCCGTTCGCTTCAGCGTAAAATGGAAGGAAAACGGCTCAGAAATCAGAAGCACAAGGAGGTATTCCTATGAACTATATTTTTATTTCTCCGGCTTATCCCGTCACCTGCACTTATTTCTGCGACAGCCTTAATAAACTCGGCGTCAGAGTGCTCGGTATCGGTGATGTGCCCTATGATGCTCTGAATAATCAGCTGAAAAACGCACTGTACGAGTATTACTACGTAAGTTCGCTTGAAGACTATGATCAGGTGTACCGCGCCGTCGCATTCTATATTCACAAATACGGCAGGATCGACTGGCTTGAGTCGCTGAATGAATACTGGCTCCCCATGGATGCAAGGCTGCGGACGGATTTCAACATTGCTGTCGGCACAAGGCAGGATGAGATCGGGAAGCTGGTCAGGAAATCTGAGATGAAGAAAGTCTTCGTGGAGGCCGGGATTCCGACCGCGCGTCAGCATATTGTTACTGATCTTGAAGCCGGGATGGCCTTTGTCCGTGAGGTGGGGTATCCGGTCATCGTAAAGCCCGATATCGGCGTAGGCGCAAATGGAGCCATGAAGCTGAAGTCTGAAGATGAACTGGCTGCATTTTATAACGATTTGCCGGACGAGCCGTATGTAATGGAAGAATTCATGAGCGGAGATATATGCACCTATGACGCGGTTATCGATGCAAATTGTGAGCCGCTCTTTGAATCGATGTGCACCTACGCACCGGTCATTGATTCCGTACAGGATGACGAGAACATCCATTTTTATACGACTGCCGATGTTCCGGATAAGCTGCGCGAACTCGGAAGGAAAACCGTGAAAGCATTCGGCGCGGACCGCCGTTTTATCCACTTTGAGTTTATTAATATCACGAAGGATTATGAGGGAATCGGAAAAGCCGGTGATTACGCCGCGATGGAAGTAAATATGCGGCCGGCAGGCGGTCATGATCCCGATATGATGAATTATGCACAGTCGATTGATGTCTTCAGGATCTATGCCGAGATGGTCACGACCGGCGGGAGACTCTTCCCCGAATCGGAGGAGCGCTATATCTGTGCATACGCTGCCCGCAAGGACGGTCATGTTTTCGCCCACAGCCATGAGGAAATCATGGAGCGATACGGCGGCGCGATCGTGATGCAGGAAGAAATGCCGCCAATCGACTGGCCGTCAATGGGGCGGTATGTATATATAGCCAGGTTTAAAGAGAAGGCTGAGATGGATGCGTATTTCGCTTTCGTGCTTGGCTGAAATGATTCGGAATAAAAAATCACAGTGTACTTGGCTGAAATGATTCGGAACAGACAGTTACACAAACAGTATGACGAAAGGGGCTGCCGCTCAATGCGACAGCCCCTTTGACCATTATAAAGGAACGGACAATGATCAGCCCAGTTTCCGGACGGCCTCAGCGACCGCCTTTTTCGCATCTTCGATATCTGCCTCATCCGGATGAGACAGAGCCTTGTCAAAGTTGGTGATCATCAGGTCGTAATGCGCTCCCTGATACGGGATCTCTTCTTTATCCTTCTCATATTTCTCGCGGAAAGCATTAGGCATCTTTCCCTGGCACATAAAGCTGCCGAGCACCTTGTTGGAAACAACGAGGCTGTCCTCCGCCTTCTCGATGAGCCCGTCAAAATAGGTCTTGCTGTCGCCGAAACCGGCTGTGCCGAACAGGAAAACATTACAATCGCGAAGAGTCCTCATGTACTCGCGCACGTTCTTGTTGGCGTCGCCCTGCTCTGTCCAGAAGCCAACGCATACAAGATCGGCGTCCTCGGCTTTTTCCACCTTGACGGCGCCGATTTCATTTAAATAAGCCTCCACGGCTTCGGCAAGCAGCTTCGTGTTGCCTGTCGCAGACTGATAAAACATGGAATATTTCATAGTGGTTCTCCTATCAGAAAATGTAAACTTATTGAAATAATAGCATATCGCCACGAGGAAAACAATCTGAGTTTATCGGTACCCATCATCGGCCGGGCAATTCTCATTTATCTCAGTGGGGAAGCCCCCCGCTTCTGCAAGCGGTGGGTAAATCAATATCCTGCCTGTCTCAGTGGCGGGTCACAATCCTCCTATGCCATGCTTTATCTCAGTTAACCGGATGCTCATAAACTTTCCCGCGGGCCGGAAGATCCCACCGACAGTCGCGACAAACATAATGACATTCAAAATAGAAATAAGCAATTATAAATAGATTGTTGTAAAATATAGTTGACAAACTTCTATAAAGGTGTTATGATCAGATCATAGAAAACGCTTTCCGAGAAGGGATTTCTCAAGAATATAGAACATTTTCCAATAAGAAGTTCCTGAGGAGTAAAGGAGGATATCATGAACATTGCCAGGTTAGCAGGAGTAGTGACAGGTCTGATCATCGGTCTTATTATTGCATTCTTTTTCATTCGCATGAACAACACCGATCATAAACTCAAGACGGAATACGACGAGCGTCAGCAGATACTTCGGGGACGGGGCTATATGTACGCATTTTATGGATTCCTTGCATATGAATGCGTTATGCTTTCGATATCGATGGCAGAGATATCGCTTCCGATTCCCGATTATATTCTGCACTTTGGCGGAATTCTGATCGGCTGTACTGTATTGGGTGTTTATTGCATCTGGAATGATGTATACTGGGGACTGAATAACAATCGTAAGCGTTATGGGTTCTTCTTTGTCGTATGCGCAGCCCTCAATGCTATTCCGGTGATCGGCTCGATCAGAGAGGGAAGTCTCGTCACAGACGGCAAATGGAATACGCCGGTCATCAACGTAATGGTTCTTTTAATGATGCTGGTATTCGGCGTCATGCTGCTTGTCAAGAGTTTTATCGGTGGGCGGAACGAGGAGGATGTATGAAGAATCTGAAGCTTAAATCAGCCCGCGCTGCCAAAGATTTGTCTCAGGACGATCTTGCAAGGATCTGCGGGGTCTCAAGACAGACGATCAGCGCCATAGAAAAGGGCGATTATAATCCAACAATAAGGCTGTGTATTGCCATTTGCAAGGCACTCGACAAAACGCTGGATGAGTTGTTCTGGGAATAAAGAAAAGTATGAAGCGGCGGATTCCTCTAGGGAATCCGCCTTGCGCAGCGGAAAGGACAGCATGTTATGTCGTTAGTTATTTTTTTACTTTTAGCGTTTTTCTGTGCGATCGCCTTCGTGCAGCACATGAAAAAGGAAGAGGTCAATTCTGGATCCCGGGATCAGGTTATCAAAAAGCTGCTTTCTGATTACAAAACGCTCAGGGACCATGCCGATGAGATAGATGCAAATGCATTTACGATCGGCCCCGCCCGGGAAAAACACAGAGGAGGGCTCACGGATAACCCCAAAGTGCTGTCGGTACAAATACTTGATGAGAAGGGAAAGAAGAGAGACGGGGCGGCCCGGCTCGGCATGGAAGTCATCGAGACAGGAGGACGTCATTATTATCAGTTCACGACAGAGCCGGAAGAAAAACTGTCTGATGCGGAGATGACGGCAATCCTGCCCAGGATCAAGGAGAAACTCGAGCGCCGTTATCCGAATGACCTTGTGAGCATGGCGGTCTCCTACCTCACTGTGGTGATCGACGGGAAGAAGCTTCTTGATTCGCTTGGCGCGCATTCTGGATCCGCTGCTCCAAAGAAGAGCCCGAAGAAAGTTGTGACTGAAAAGGCCGGTGAGCAGTTAACATCTGCAGAACGGATCAACTTCGGGGCGAAGCCGTTTATGTTCCCGCAGCCGGTCCTTATCATCGGAACGTATGATGAGGACGGGAAGCCGAATGCAATGAACGCCGCATGGGGGATCACCACGGATTTTGCCGAGATAACGATCAGTCTTTCTGAACATAAGACGACCGATAATCTTCTGGCACGCGGCGCTTTTACCGTCAGCATGGCGACGGAAGACTACGCAGCCGCCTGCGATTATGTGGGAATCGTGTCGGCTGCCGATGTTCCCGACAAGTTCGAACGGGCCGGCTTCCATGCGACAAAGAGCGCTTTTGTTGACGCGCCGCTGATCAAAGAGCTGCCGATGGCTCTGGAGTGCCGGGTAAAGAGTTATTCCGACGAGATCCTTGTCGGCGAGATCGTCAATGTCTGTGCGGATGAGAGCGTTCTGACAGACGGAAAGGTCGATCCGGGGAAGCTGCGGCCGATTACATTTGATCCGGTGAACAGCGCCTATCTCGGTTTGGGAAAGAAAGTCGGAAACGCCTTCCGTGACGGTCTGGAGCTGAAATAGGGAGTGGGTCTTTGTTTCTTCCGTGAATATTTAGAGGAAATGAGTGAGAAGATAAAAAAAGACTTTTCTTTAGCGGTTTAACGTGGTAGTATGTTAGCTGACTGACGTCACATATTAAACGGAGGAATGATTTATGAAAAAGAAACTTGCACTTCTTATGGCTCTTATGCTGATTCCGGCAACAATTATGGGCTGCGGTTCCGGTTCTGCTTCTGGTTCCGCTTCTGCTTCCGGCGCTGCTTCCGGTCCTGACTCCGCTGCTCCCGCTGAAACTGAAAGCGTAGCAGAAGGCGCCGCCGGATATAGGTTCCTTGATGAGGATCTCGGTGCAGAGTCCTATGCGATCGGTTTCCGCGTCGGCGATACTGAGCTGGCAGAGACAGTAAGCGGAGCGGTCAAGGCTCTGGTACTTGACGGCACCTACGCGAAAATCGGTGAGAAGTATCCGGAAATCAAAGATTATCTGTGTCTTACAGCTGATGATATTGATGCGGCTTCCCTTCCGGAAAAAGGCTCGGGAGACAGCAGCTTCACATTCAAGCACGGCTTCGACCTTGACTACCCGCCGTATTCATACCGTCAGGACGACTTCTCTGTAGGCGGCTTCGATGTCGAGCTTTGCCAGGCAGTATGCGAATACCTGGGCTGGGGCTACGAGCCGGTCCCGTTCAATTGGGACGCCAAGGACGCTGAGCTTAACGCAGGCAGCTGCGACTGCATCTGGTCCGGTTTCACAAAAGAAGGCCGTGAGGATGATTATACATGGGGCATCACATACTCCAACAACACACAGGGCGTTCTTGTTCCGGCTGATTCCGATATTCAGACGCTTGCTGATCTTTCCGGCAAGGTAGTCGGCGTTCAGACAGCAACATCCGCTTACGATGCGCTTCAGGATGCGCAGAAGGATCTGGCGGATACATTTGCAGAACTCAAGGTATATGAGACATATCAGATCGCTTTCAACGATCTGAAGGCAGGCGCGATCGACGCGATTGCAATCGATATGACTGCAGGTTCCTTCCTGATCGCAGGCGAGAACTAATCAGGTTCCATGTCCGGGTCATGGCAGGAGATGAATTCTCTGACAGACCGAAGAGACAGAAAAGATTCTAATTCATAGCAATAAATGACAGCATCGGGCCGGTGCATTCGGCCCGTGCTTTTTTCGTTTTATCCCGGCTTCTAAAAGGGGAAGGGTAGACGCTCCGCGACGATAACTGAGAGGAGAATTATTATGACCTTATCGACTATGCTGACCTCCATGGGCGAAGGCATGCTCCGCACATGTGCCATTTTCTTTCTTACGATTCTTTTTTCCATGCCGCTCGGCATGATCATTATGTTCCTGCGCCGTTCACATATAACGCTGGTCCGTGAAATTACGAAGATCTACATTGCCATCATGCGCGGAACTCCTCTTATGCTGCAGCTCCTCATGTGGTATTTTGGCCCCTACTATCTTTTTGGTATGTCGATTCGAGGCTACCGTTTTCCGGCGATCATTATCGGTTTCTCCATGAATTACGCCGCGTATTTCGCGGAGATCTACCGCGGCGGTATTGAGACGATCCCGCTCGGCCAGTATGAGGCCGCCGAAATTCTCGGCTACAGCAAGTCCCAGACTTTCTTTAAGATCATTCTTCCGCAGGTCATCAAGGCGATCCTGCCGTCCATCACGAACGAGATCATCACACTCGTCAAGGATACATCTCTTGCCTTCACGCTGGCTTACAACGAGATGTTCTCCATCGCTAAGCAGATCGCGGCTTCACAGACATCATTCACGCCGTTCATCATTGCCGGCGTGTTCTATTTCATTGCAAATTACGTCGTTGCCTTTGTCATGGAACGTATCGAGAAGTCATTTGACTATTACAAATAAGGAAGGAGGATGAGCAAATGATCTTACAGATGAGCGGAATTAAGAAATCCTTCGGTGATCTTCACGTGCTGAAAGATATCAGTTTTAATGTCGACGCCGGTGAAGTCGTCAGCGTGATCGGCCCCAGCGGTTCCGGAAAGAGTACGCTGCTACGCTGCGCTACGTTCCTTGAGACCGTGGACGCCGGCGATATTGCCTACATGGACAGACACGCCGTGAAGACAAATGCCCAGGGTCGCGCGGAATATGTCACGCACAGTGAGCTGAACCAGATCAAGAGATACTTCGGGCTCGTTTTCCAGCAGTTCAATCTGTTCCCGCACTATTCGGTCTACAAGAATATCACGGATGCGCCGATTCACGTACAGAAGCGCCCGAAGGAAGAAGTGCATGCAGAAGCCATGGAGCTCCTTCGGAAGATGAACCTTGAGAACCGCGCGGACGCATATCCGTGCCAGCTCTCCGGCGGTCAGCAGCAGCGTGTCGCGATCGCCCGTGCTCTCGCGCTCAAACCTGAAATCCTCTTCTTCGACGAGCCGACCAGCGCTCTGGATCCCGAGCTGACAGGCGAAGTCCTGAAAGTCATCCGTCAGCTGGCGGACGAGAAGATGACGATGGTCGTCGTTACGCACGAGATGCCGTTTGCCCGTGCAGTCAGCAATCGCGTTATTTTCATGGATAAGGGCGTTATTGTCGAGCAGGGACATCCGGAAGAAGTTTTCGGAAATCCGACACAGGAGCGCACGGTCCAGTTCCTGCGCAATTATCAGCGATGAAGATCAATTACAGTATTCTGGATCCCACCGGGAACATCACGATCCTGGTCACGACCCCGGTCGATATAAAGGACCAGCCGTATGTCGCCTCAAAGCTCATGGAGCTGGAACCGGGGGCTGAGCAGACCGGCTTTCTTACAGATGAGGAGGGTTTTGATATCGCGCTCAGAATGGCAGGCGGTGAATTCTGCGGTAACGCTTCGATGTGTGCGGCTGTGATGTCCGTAGCGGCAAGTGACGCGGATGGGCGGGATGTGACTCTGCGCGTTTCCGGGGCGAAAGGTCCCGTTGCGGCGAAGATCCGGAAGATTTCAGATGGAATGTGGCGCGGATCGGTGGATATGCCCCGTCCGCTCGCTATTGAAATGGTTAATTTGCCGGGAGCAGGAATGCTCCCGGTGGTTTCGTTCGATGGGATCTCCCATGTCATATATGAGGTGGTTGAAGACTCCGGAGAAGGCGTGCCGAAGTCCGAGGCGGAAAACTATGTTGTTGACTGGTGCCGTTTCCTTGGCGCCGACGCGCTCGGCGTCATGTTCCTTGATGAGGCTGCCGGACGGATGACGCCGCTTGTCTATGTGCCCGCTGCGGGCACACTCTTCTGGGAGAATTCCTGCGCAAGCGGGACCACTGCCTGCGGCGCGTATCTGGCGGTCCGGGCAGGCGGGGCGTGCACCGTGTCTCTTGCCCAGCCGGGAGGCAGCCTTGAGATCGAAGCTGCGACGGGCGGGGCGGTCCGGCTCACGGGGACGGTCCGTTTTCTGGGACGCCGGTGCGCAGTTATTAGCGACCCGTGAGGCGCCATAGTCGCCTTTTCTGTCCGGGAGCTGCAAATATGGGGAAATGAGATCTTTTGTCGCCTTTGGTGTCCGAAAGCTGCAAATACGGGAAAATGAGAACTATTAGTTGCCTTTAGAATGTATAATCATTCTAATGAGCATGGCTAAAGCAACGAAAGCTCTTGCTTTATTGGCTCATAGTTGCCTTTAAAAAAAGAAAGCAACTGAGGGAGTTCGAAAACCCAATGTCAGTTGCGTTTCAAAAAGGTAAAAGCGGCAGATTTCTTGATTTTACTGTTAAAAGTTGCTTCCGCAGCCGAAAGGCTGCAAATCACATAAAAAAAGGCAATTTTGTTGCTCCAAATCATAAAAAACGTTGCTTCGCCTAAGAAGCAACGTTTTTTATGTAGGAGCTGGTGCCGGCAATCCGGTTCATGTGCGCTGGCGCCGGCAATCCGGTTCATGTGTGCTGGCGCCGGAAGCACACTTATGAAATCACTTATCTGCCGCAGCAATATCCGCGGCCAGCACCGCGGAAAACCGCCTGGCGGTGTCCGCGTACATATGGCCGTCCCAGTCAGCGAAGAGGTCCGCGTTCGTAAACTCCTGATTGGCCAGTAGAAGCTCTCCCTCGGTGTAGTTGAGATAGGAAAAGCCATAAGTCCTGCTCAGCGCTTTCATTTCTTCGGCAGCGGCCGTGTAGCTGGCAAGATTGGCCGCCAGCGTCTGCGCGGGGACCGGCGTCGTCACGACGACGAGCCGGATGCCGCGGCGCCGGCAGTACTCGGCAATGCGGATGAAGTACTCGCGGGCGTCCTTCTGGAGCATGTCCTCCGACCAGTCGCGGGGCGTGATCTCATCTGCCCACTTGCCGGGCTTTACGGCAATGAAGCCGTCCTCCTCTACGGTCTGGATCGCGGAATCAAAGGTTCCCGTTCCGTAGTTTCTGTAATCTTCACTCTTTTTTACAAACAGATTTCTCTCAATATCTTCTTTTTTCGCCTCCGAACGGTAGAAATACCAGGGGGCGCAGAAGGTCCTGAAATCCGCTTTCCACATCTTTGCGAAGAAATACTGGATCTTAGCCGGACAAAGCTGCATCTCCGCAAACATTCCCGCATAGTTGGCGCTCTCATCCTGCGCGGTGATCCAGTAGTTGGGATCGAACTCGTAGATCAGCCGGTCCGGCTTGTGTTCGCGGGCGGCGTCCTTCAGGAAGAAGTAGCTGTCGACCGGGAATTCTTCGCCCTGGGCTGCATTGAACGTCTTCCTACCGTTCACCGTCTGCATAGCGGACGGTGACAGACAGGTGCCGGCGTGAGAGGAACCGAGGATGAGGTCGTCGTAAGTCTCGGTCTCGATCTTGTGGATTTTGTATCTGGTAAAAGTATAGGGGACAAGAATATAATCAAGTCCCGTGTTGACGGCAAGAAACAGGGCGAGGAAAATGACCGGCACAAGGAGTCTCTTAGAAATTCGCATAGATGAACCCTCCCTGAGAAAGCGGCTTGTTGCCGATGATCACCAGTGAAAGAATCAGCACAAAGAGAACGGCGTACCGAAGAGCCGCCGGCTGTTTCATGAGCAGGCCGCGCGTATCGATCTTCCGCTCGCGGAGGATACTGTGGATGAGGACCGCCAGGCAGCCTGCCAAAACCGCGATGAACGGCACGGAGGCCGAACCCGCCCAGGTCGAAGCTCCGTCAATCATATTGAAATCGAAACGGAACTTCGTGATGCTGTCGCGCATCATGATGAGAGCCTGCCATGTACTGCCCGCCCGGTCAAGATACCAGCTGATATTGACGAGAATGAAGGTCCGTATGACCTGAAAACAGTAGAAGGGACGGCTGTCCTTTCCGATATTCAGCTTCTTTTTCCAGTCCCGGTAATTTTTGGCCAAAAGGCCGGAAATGCCGATGATGATGCCGTTATAGAGACCGTAGAAAATGTTGTGCCATGCGGGGCCGTGCCAGATACCGACAACGAGGAAGACGATAATATTGGCAGCACAGATCGGAAGCGCGCGGCCGATGTTCTTGCCGAGACGGTTCCGGGACCATCTGCCGAACCTGCCCATCCAGCGTGAGAGCGAGACCGGGTAAAAGAGATAGTCTTTCATCCACGTGCCGAGCGTGATATGCCAGCGGTGCCAGAAGTCCGTGATGGATGTCGCAAAGAACGGCTGTGTGAAGTTCTCGTCCAGCGTGACGCCCAGCATCTCGGCGATGCCGATGACGATATCTATACCGCCGGAGAAATCTGCATAGAGCTGCGCTCCGTAGAGAAGGACGCCCATGATCCCGTAGCCGGGGAGAGTTACATAGTTGTTGAAGATTGCGTCCACGTAGAGAGCCGCATTATCAGCGATGACGATCTTCTTGAAGAAACCCCACGCGATGCGGGTGAGACCTCGTTCAATGCGGTCCGCGCGGAAACTCCGCTCCTCATAGAGCTGGTCCGCCAGACGACTGTAACGCCCGATCGGGCCCTGCATGATCTGGGGAAAGAAGGCAAGAAAGAGCGCGAACCGGAACGGATTCCGCTCTGCCTTGCAGCGTTTCCAGTGGACGTCGAGGAGATAGCCTGTCGCCTGGAACGTATAGAAGGAGATGCCGAGGGGCAGGAGCAGCTTCATCTCGCGGATATTCGTGCCGAACAGCCCGTTAATGTTCCCAAGGACAAAATTCGTGTATTTGATTGCCGCGAGCATGCCGAAATCACAAAGGAGAACAACAGGGACAGCAAACCGGGCTCCCGCCTCCGCCCACAGACCTCCCAGATAGGTTATGGTCGTTGCGAACAGGATAAAGAAGAGGAAGGATGGCCCGGCGGACAGGTAATAGACATACGAAAAGACCAGCAGCCATGACCACTGGTACTTTTTCGGAATCATATAATAACCTGCGATACAGATCGCGGTGAAAACTATAAATTCAATGGAAACAAAAGACATTTAGATCAGTCCTGAAGGCGCTGTACCATTTCATAGAGCGCAGCGGCTGAGTTGAAGTTTTCCGGGCGAATCTCTGCAGGCGAGATGCGGATATCATAAGTGTCTTCAAGCACACTGATCAGGGTAAGGATATAAAATGAATCCAGAATCCCATCGTCGATCAATGTATCACATGTCCTGTAATCGTTGTCCGGATCTATCTCTTCCAGAATTTCAATAATTTCATCCATAGTTAAATTCCTCCGTTTTAATTTTTCCTCTGATTTCTGTCAGTTCTATGCCTTCCATGCTGTAGACCCGAGGCAGGTCACGGCTCAGAAAGAGACTGATGCCTTCTGTGACCGAGTAGGCGCCGACATTCATGAATACCAGTATATCACCCACTTTCGGATGTTGCAATGGGACCCCCTTGACAATCAGATCATTGACCGTGCAGAGGGAACCGCAGACCGTATAGACATCCTCATCGCCTTCCGGAAGAGGAACTTCATGTCCGCCGGCCAGCATGTAGGGAAGCTTCATGGCCAACATCTGACCGAAATAGTTCACTTGATGGATCCCGCCGTCGCAAATGAGATAATTCACATTCCGGTTCCTCTTTATATCCATGATCTTTGTGATATAGGTGCCGCATGAAGCCGCAAGAAAACGGCCCATTTCAAGCGAGATCTCACCCTTCCACTTCATATTGACGAGCGCGTCATAGAGCTCTTTCAGCCATGCGTCGTCATCGACAGGCTTATCTGTTTTAAAATAACTGACCGGCAGACCCGGTCCGAATTCAAACATTTCAATTTTGAAGGCGTACTCGGACTCGATGCGTGCGATCAGCGCGTCGGCTTCCTTGATTTCCTTCAGGATATTCCTCATCTTTTTCTGCGTTCCGGAAAAGACCTGGATGCCGCGGATGTGAAGATGCGGATAGGAAGCGCGCTCGCGGATAATGCCGATCACATCTGTGTCATCCATACCGAACTGAGTGCCGGTGGTCACGCGCAGAAGGACGTCCGTGACATGGCCGTCGCCGCAGACTTTGGCGGCCGTATCTTCAAGCATATCGATCTGCTGAAGGGACTCGACCGTACAGATCGGGCTGCC
>JAZRKZ010000447.1:0-3021 GCA_045646565.1 Lachnospiraceae bacterium | reverse complement strand
CATAGTTCATGGAAAGACCTCATCGAAATTTTGCTTCGCAGGGACGCTCCCGCTCGGCCTCGCTGGCAGCGGTACTAATGATTTTTCTTCGCTTTGGCTCGAAAATTTGTGTAGGCAATGAGCCAAGGTGCCTGCATCGTGCTTGCACGAAATGCAGGTGCTTTGGCGAATGCCCATCAGCGAACACGAAGTGCGAGCTGTGAAAGTACCGGCCGCAAGACGACGCCCTGCTTAAGCAATAATTTCGATTACGGTCTGCATAAAAATTTAAAGTGGGAAGTTTTTGTTATAAAAAAATGCATAGTCTTAGGCAATATTCACAGCGTTTTTTCACCAGTCCACTCGAAAATTGCTGCCTCTAAAAAAGGAAAAAAAGCATCACGCCTCGGACCCGTCAGCAATCAGGATCAGATCATCGCGGTCGCTGAAAGTCATTTTTTCACGGCCGTGCGGATTGAGCACTATTGAAAAGCTCCCGTTTTCATCGAATTTCTTGTAGCCTATGGCAATTTCGTTATATCGGGCAGCCGAGGCTCCCAGAGTATAATAGTCCACCGGAGTATTCGTCTTTATGTACCGGGTGACCGGCTTCATATAAATTGCTGAACCGTCATAGGATATCAGATCATTCAGAATATCCTTTTTGCTGCGATGCTCAGAAATCTGCGCCATCATTTTGGCTGTGATACTGCTGCCGAGCACAAAATCGGTCGCGCGCATGCGCTGGGAAAGAAGCTGGTTGCGCCTGGTATTCATCTCGATAATGAGCGGCAGTTCGGCCCCGATCTCTTTTGCGATATCTGTCAGCAGCAGCTGCAGCATAAGCGTCCGGGCATCGGCTTCTTCCGCATCGAGTTCGGTATCGGCCATCAGTACAATGCACGACGGATCTTCCTCGACAAGTTTTTCCAGTACATTCCGTTTTAAAATACTGCACTCCCGCAAATCCACCTTAACATTCTTAAGCGCAGCCGGCTCAGGAAGAGCGGAAGCGTCAATCCTGCCGGGTTCAGCAGCAATAATGACCCGGGATCCTGCCGGAGCGAACATATCGTCCTCGACCAGGAACTGACGCAGTATATCGCTGCCGCCAAGAACGAGTATGGTATGTGCCTCTTCCGGAGCATCCGGTTCATGTGAGAAAGAATCCGGGGCAGCCTCTGCACATCCCTGCAGTTTCAGCGGACTGTCATCCTCCGCTATCCAGATCAGCTGGTCGCCCGGCTGAAGTACATAGTTCGGATCGTGCGAGAATAGTGACTGACCTACTCCGAGCACCCCGATCGCCGTGGCATTTGCAAGCCGCAGATTGATCTCACCGATCGAAAGACCGGCTGCTTCGTCATAAGTACCCACATATATCTCATTGCCCCGAAAACTGAGAAGCTCGGAAAAGATCTCAGACATGCCCGGATGACGGCCGGACTGGATCATCAGGCGCGCGATCGTCTTCTGGAAATTCAGGATCTCCGCGCGTTCACCGCCGGCAATTTTAGCCGGCTGCAGCACATCCCTGTCACGTATCGTAGCCGTGATATAAGCCTCACTGTTGCCGTATTCATCGAGCAGGCTTTCACAGACCAGAATGGTCTTTAATGTCATGACATCATCATTCAGGTTAACGATGATCGATCTGCAGGTATCCAGAGAGCAAATCTTCAGGTCCGTCAGATTGTCAGGCTGACCGCTGCGGCACACGATGCGGAGATTGCCTGTATCCGGCAGACGGTCTTTGATAATTTCCTCCATCTCGACTTTGTCTTTATCTGCAATGACAACACAGACCGCATCGTGCGTATTTTCATTTGCCATCACCAGCTCTTCGAGGATGCTGATAATGTTTTCGTCGAAACCGATTACAACAGTGTGCCCGGTTTCAATCACACGGGATTTGCCGCGCTGCAGGGAAGTTACCTTGTCTTTGATGCCGTTCGAAATAGTACCGATCAGGAAGCTGGTAATGAACATACCGGTCAAAGTCACTATCGTCATGACCGCCAGATAAGCAAAAGTACCTTCTTCTTTCGTGAGCACGCCGGTGCTGATTGTATGCATCAGCGTAAACCAGATTGAAGACCCGGCAGAAGCGCCGCTTCCGTCCGCGCCTCCCAGGGCTACGGTGAGCAGGCCGCCGGTGACGACCACCAGCGTGGTAATTACAGCGAGCAGCAGGAGAAGGGACGCTGTCCCTTTAGACATAAGGTTATCGAACCAGTAACGGAACTTCTGCCAAAGACTGAATTTTCTCATAGGGTAACCCTCCTCGTACAATTGATTGCCAATCCGTCTGTTAAAGAAACTTATGTATTTACTATATCGATTTTGGATTTCTTATACAATCAACTTTACATACATTTTACAAAGAGATTTACCAACGCATTTCATCCGTGAGGCAGAGATACCATGACATACAACGAGGATATGCGGGAGAATTTGGAAGAGAAGGGATGGGGCTTGTCAGCGAAGTTTTCAGTTCGGAAGAAATCAGAAAGCATCTGGATGCTGCCCGGATATATGGATGGAATCCGCGAGGCCGGCGGACTCCCAGTCATTTCCCCTTTTCCTCAGATGAGCAGGAACTGAATCAGCTGATAAACATGTGTGACGGGTTCCTGGAGAGTTCTCCCTACCGGATAATCTGCGCCGTCGCCCTCCCTTAATATAGCTCCTTTAATACCAACACGGTAATTCCCGGATTATCGCCGGGAATAATTCGCTTTACCTTGGGTTCGTATTTATACCAGTCGTAAATCATTGACCGGAGGCTGGTACCGCGGTTATATCCATGGATCAGATGCAGCTGATAAGTCGTCGGACCCGCGGATGCAATAGCCTTATCAATGACCTTCACTGCTTCCTCCTGGCGCAAGCCATGGAGATCGATCTTTACAAACGCTTCACTCAAATTTATTCACCTCATCATCTTACATATGAACCTCCACCCCCATGCGGTGCTGAACCGCGTCCTATGGAGGTGGTATCAAAGCCCTTCGGGCTTTAAGCCCCTCCGGGTCTTTTGAT
>JAZRKZ010000446.1:0-5550 GCA_045646565.1 Lachnospiraceae bacterium | reverse complement strand
CATGGCTACGATCCGACTTTGCAAATGTCTCCACCATACTGTCAAATTTGATCAAATCGAGGTGGAAGAACATTTTGAGATACTCAAGCAAGGTGTCGCCAAGCCCGGTTCCCACAGTGCCGCCGGAAGTGACAAAAAAGGCTCCGGCCTTAAAGCCGGCCAGATTCGAGACCGCCTGTTCCGCCTTCATCGTAAGGTCCTTAAGTACGTCGTCCGGACAGTAGGCAATCTTCTTCCCTGCCTCGATCAGGCGAATGATACAGGAGAACGCTGTAATATAGGTCTTCGTCTTGTCCCTTAGCGAGATATGAATGAAAAAGTTGATAAAAAGGGCCGGCACCAGCAGAAGAACGCCTGCGAGCGGAAAGATAAAGAGAAGAATCAGCCCGGCAACGGAAAGGGCTCCCGCTGCGATATATTTCATGCGGCCGATCCGCTCCGCCTTCCTGAGCGTTCGGATATAATCATAAAACGACATTTTCTTCATCCGGCCGACATCATGCAGGATGCGCTGGATGTGGAGCCGACAGTCTTCCCTTGTGGCGAAGAACTCGATGAGCGCGTTCCTTTCGTCAAGCGCTGCGCCGCTCATGAGTGGCTCCCTGAGCCAGTGATAGAGCACGTCTTCGCCCGGCGAGGACAAGGCGGCGTTCATCATGCGGAAGATATCATCCATTCCGCAGTCGTTCCACGTGATATCATCGATGCGGAAGGCAGCGCCCGCCCTGTCGCGGCTCAGATGAGAGATGCTTTCGAACTCTTCCGCGCTCTGCCGGAGCGCAGGCAATTTGCCCCAGTTCTTCACAGCGTTTTTTTCGAACAACCGGGCTGCCCGTTTGTTCTCCGTAATGATGGAATATGCAAATGTAACCGCGATCACGCACGCAATCACAATAATTGCGATTCCTGAATCCATATGTACCTCCATAAAAGACTGCCGGCCCGGATAGCAGCTGCATATTTCCGGACAGGCAGTCTCACTAGATTATTATGACAGAATTGACCGGTATGAGAAGACCGGGAAGCTCAGAATGCACAGCGGGCCGGTATGAGAAGACCGGGAAGCTCAGTGTGCACAGCCTCGATGCATGGAAAGTACGGCCAAATTACCAGACTTCCTCGTCCATAAAGAACACATGGCCTTTATAGAGCAGAGAGTTCTTGCCCGAACCGTAGCCGGTCGCGAACTTCGGATATGATCCTGAGGTGGCGTATCTTGTCCAGGCCGCCGGCGTCATGAACGAGTTGTAGGTGAACTCGGAGGCCTTGATCTTTGTGCCCGACTTTAGCGTCGTCTGTGTGCTTGTTGATGCTGTCTTTTTCACATATTTCGTGGCGTTCGCTTCAAGGACGATATCCTTCTTGTTGTTGGCGTTTGTCGCGGCCTGTCTTGCCTTGGAAAGATAAGACGCCTCGCCGACCGAGATGTCTGTCAGGACTCTGGTAAGAGTCCCGTCTCTTGCGACCTGCCACTGTCCGTACTGATAGATCATGTACTTGAGCGTGCCCGGATATTCAACGTATTTTCCGGCTTTCGCCGCAGCGAGGCCCTCGGCCATACGTGTCTTGATGACATAGGCGACCATCATCATGCCCGGGACGCCCTGATCTCCTGCTTCCGTATAAAGGACGGCGGCGAGGAAATCCGTGTCGGATACGACCGGATCGGAAAGGAACTGGGCTTCGAGTTTAACGGATTTCTTGGTCGCGGGATCCGTCTGATAGACATAACCGCGGCTTCCGGAAGTCGAGACAGTTGTCTTCGTGAGTCCGAATGTCTGCATGCTGTTATAGGAGCTGCTATTTGTGTACATCACGAGATTGACCGAATTGGCGGCTGAAGACGACTTGGAGGTGAGCGCCTTTCCGTTCAGCTTGCTCACGAACTTCAATTTGTTCCGGCAGCCTTCGATCTTCCACTTCTGATCGTCTGTGCCTTTATAGTCCTGCTGGACGACATCGACATTGTTGCCGGTCCCGCCGTTCTTCACAGTCAGAGCTTTCTGGTTCGCGGCAACAAGAACCTTGCAGTAGCCGTTTCCGAGCGGAACGATGTTAAACTTCTGGTAGTTATTCGCCTCGTTCTTATACAGGGTCGCGCTGGAATTATTCGAGTTGTTCTTTGCGGGAATGGAGATGACATAGTTCGCGTTGCTGCCGAACGTGATCTGATATGCGCCTTCATTCACTTCCACATTCGGTGCGGACACAGGAACGAACCTGAACTGCTGCGCCCGGAATTCGGGATTGGCAGCCGTCAGATAGATATTTGTACCGAGCGCTGTGTTGCCGCTGGTGACGCCGATTGCGTAATTATGGATATTCTGGGAAGGCTTGATGAAATAGTAGCCGTCCGTGCGGTTCGTGGAGACATAGAAGATCTGCTTCGCGCCGGAATCCTGGGCGGCCGTGCGGATATTTGTTCCCCTTGCCATCGTATTGTTCAGAACTTCCATATAGTTACCGTTCAGGCAGGACTGCATCCGGAACCGTCCGTTGCCGAGATTGGTGATATAGAAGACTCTGGAGGCGGCGGAACAGGTCGGACCAAGCTGGATATTGGCGCCATTTGCCCAGTTGTCAAATGCAACTTCGAGATAGCGGCCGGATTTCAGCTTGGATTCGATCATATAGTAACCGGTCTTCATGTCGCCTTTTGACCAGGTCGTAGTCGTCAGCGGCTCTGCGGCGACGAATTTCCACTGCTGGGCGGCGGTGTTCTTGTTGGCGTCGACAAATACATTTGCATAATTGACCGCGTTGCCGCCCTCAATGGAGAGAACGTTCTTCGAAAGTCTTGTCTGGATCGTGCAGCAGCCGGAAATCGTGCCGGTCTGAATGTACCAGCGCTTGTTGTCCATGTCGTTGTCGGTGTACTGGACGACATTTGCGCCGGCTGCGGTCGAGGCCGCGCTCACGGTAAGCGCCTTGTTCGAGAAGGTATTTGTGATGCCGTAGACGCCGTTTCCGTAATTTGTGACGTGGAAGCGCTGCGCCTCGCTGCCGTTACTCTGGTACACCATGATATTGGCGCTGTTGTTTACAGACTTGCTCTTTACGTGCATCTTCATATCGGTCCCCATTGCGGAGACGATATAGTAATCGCCGGTCGTGATGCCGGCGTCCTGGCCCATGGATGCGGCGGTGCCGACAAGCTCCTCGGCAAGCTGATCCTCTGCCTCTATTTCGGCTGCGACCGAATCCGTATCCGCGGGGATTGCCAGTTCGCTCTCGTCGACGGCGGGGACGTCCTCGGCGATCGGCGCGTCGCTGACGGAATTATCGTCATTGGGAACTTCGACCTCGGACAGGTCGTCGATGATTTCTGCTTCTTCAGGCACGTCTGCCTCTTCAATGAACATGTCCTCGCTCAGGGATGTTTCCTCAGGGATTTCGTCAGAGACGGTCCCGGAAACACTTGTATCCGGGAGTTCAGATGCCATAACGGGTATTTGACAGATACTGCTTGTGAAATAAAGAACGGCGAGTAGGGCTGCAACGATTTTTTTCATAGATGACACTCCTCTAAAAAAGGTCCGGCGCTTTTTCCTTCTGCGATCCGGACCTTGGTACACTTGCTATGGCTCTTCTATTATCTCTGATAATTTGCTCTAAGGAGCTTGCCGTAGATCTTGTCATAGATCGCGTCCGCTTTGTCGATCGATTCCGCAATATAGCGGCCTGAGCGGGTCGAAAGCTCATGTGCGTATGTGCGGTCTTTCATGTAACGTGTGTTGATATACACGTTGAGCGCCGCGCTCTCAAGTGCGGCCTTGCACATAGCGGCTGCGCATCCGGCGTCCGAGAGGGCCAGCACGCTGCCTTTTTCGGCGTAGACCTTGATGAGGTCGAGCGCCTGTGAACAGCAGTACATGACTTCGATGGGAACTGCCGCCGCGTTGTGCAGGCAGTTTTCCACGGTCTCGCTCTTAAGAGCACGCTCCTCTTCTGTTCCATCGGGCATCGCGTAAGCCTGCATGAGCGGCTCGAACGCCTCCGGATCCATGTCGATGAGCTGCACGAAGACTTCAAGGAGTTCTTCTGATTTCTTCATGACTTCGAGTATCTCCGGCTCCACATCCTTATACTTTTCCTTGCCCACTGTGAGGCTGCCGACCATTTTGCCGAGAGCGAGTCCGAGGGCGCCGACGAGCGCGCTTGTTCCGCCGCCGCCGGGAACAGGATCTTTTGAGGAGAGCTTTTCAATATACTCATTGATTTTCATGGTGCTGAATTCCATTACAAGAAACCTCCACATTTTACACTGAGATATAAAGTAAGCGGCACTGCCGCGCCGCAGGGAGCACGAAGCCTCCCGGGCGTCAACACTGCCGTACTTTTAGGCACATTTAGAAGTATACCATTGATTTATAGGGATTGTCCATTACTTCGATACGTTCCCGGACGAGGTAATTTCATTTTTCTTACAAAAAGGTCCACGACGAACGCGTTGCTAAAGAGCGTGATGACCGTGACGGGAAGCCTGGAGAGGAAAAGTACCTTGAACGGCGTCCCGTAGGCTGCGGAGAGAGCATACGTCGTGATGAGCTGGGAAGTCAGGGCCATGGTGATCCCGAGGACGAAGACGACCCGCAGATAGCCTGTCAGGGCGTCCGTGAACGATGCAGACTTTCTCGTCTTCAGGAATTTTGCCATGAGTCCGGGGATGACGCCCCAGAGCATGGTCGAGACCGTGATCAACGGGAACGGTGCATAACCTGAGATCACGCATCCCATCAGATCCGCGGCGATACCTGTCAGACCGCCGATGGCGGGTCCGAACCAGATGCCGGCAAGGAAAACGGGAGCTGCGGAAAAATTAATGCGGATCGAAGTTCCGAGATTGATCGTGAACACTCTGGAAAGCAGAATGTTCATCGCGACGAGAACGCCGCAGTACGCAAGAGTTGTGACCGGTATTTTTTTCATAATAAAAACTCCTCCTTTCGTAAAGTAGTACTTCGCAACTGCCAGGCCCCGCGCCAAACGCTTTTCGCTTTGGTGCGGGACTCAGATATAAGCAGCCAACAAGGCTACTCCGAAGGGGGAGCCCTTCGGAATCAGTAGCGAATGCGGCAGTGCACCGCGGATCCTCCGTCATATGCGGCATATCCTTCGTCCATGGTCAACATCCCGTACACATGGCACTTAACGCGCAGCTGCCTACTCTACTATTCCCCGTATGTTTTCACCCGTATTATAGTATATGCGCAGAAATATACAACGGGTTTTTAAAATAATTCACAAAAACTTCAGTCCTGCCAGTCTCTGGGCAGTTCGTCCTCGCTGATGAAGTATTCCATCTTCTTGTCGCGGGTCATAAGATCCAGGACGGCCTGGCCCGGATCCTTGCCTTCGAAGAGGACTTTGTTGACTTCGATCGTGATCGGAAGATATACGCTGTACTTTTCCGACAGCATCATAGCTGCCTTGGCGGAGTACACGCCTTCGACGATCTGGCCGACTTCATCCATCGCTTCTTTCATGGACTTGCCCTGGCCGATCAGAACGCCGGCGCGGCGGTTGCGGCTGTGTCTCGACTGGCATGTG
>JAZRKZ010000445.1:0-8817 GCA_045646565.1 Lachnospiraceae bacterium | reverse complement strand
GCCGGAGGCGGCGGTGGATATACGATGGAAGTATATGATGAATATACTTTGGACGGTTTGTTTGCGGGAGAAATGAGCAACGTTCTTATGGACATCGTGAACGGATTTGCGGATCTTTCCGTAATGGCGTTCATTATTGCTGATTGTTCGGATATTGATTATCCGGGTACTATTCCCGGAATTATTATCCCGGTAGAAAGCGAAAACTATGTTACGGTTGGTTTTGGGAAGTTTGGACCGGTAAACAACGTTATCAGATGGTCAGAATCCGCTCCGGTAGCGTTTTACGCGTTTGGGCTGGAGCCTTTGGTTGACGATGGGACGCTTGTTCAGTTCTGGGTAGATTTCGATGATCAGCTCGATCTGGCCGAGTATGTTTCATGCGCGCTTTTCGTGCTGAAAGCAGTCCAGTAAAGGAAGGAGGCAGCGCATGCAGCTTATCCATTTCAGATCAGGCGTGAATGGGTTTTATATACCGGTTATTTTTAGCGACGCTCTATATGATATGGCGGTAAACCATATTGCATCGACTCTTTATCTATATGAGCAGGACAGGTCTTTTCCGGTAACTACAGCAGGGAAAGCGTCTGCAGAAGAATGGGCAGAGGAGTTTGCGGAACGCGCCAAAGATACTTTGCGGTCTTATGGTGTAATGGATTCTTGTATAGCATACTGGGCGAATCTTGATCCGGAAAAAAACAAATACAGTCTTTTCACTTTTCCGGATGAACAAACACAATCAGGATCCTACAGCATCTATCCATCAGGAACACAGTATAGTTCCGCAAACTATCGTCCGTTAACCGTCGGCGACAGCGTAGCATATTGCATCAGAGGTGAAGGCGAACCGTATATTTATGGCGTATATGGACCATGGTATCTGACGGAACATTCTAATCCCGGAGCCGGGTTCTGGGGATATGGAACGGACAGTTGGTCGGTTGGCGTGCTTCCGGAATCAATATATAAAGACGGTGACATAGATACTTCAGACATACCGGATACGGTTTACCTTACATGGATCGGATGTTCTGTAGGGTGTTATGAAGTAATGTCCGGTATTCATGCGACCGCTAATGTGGGATTGCATGCGACAACCGCATACAATCTGAAGTCGTTTCTTACTTCTTATATGAACGGAGTAGACGTCATCGAGACGGACAATCCGTTCGTGAAGGCCGGAACGATGGACAATACGCCGGTTCCCGGAAGCATGCTTACCGGAGTCGGCGGAGGAGGGGCTTTTACCAGGACGAACGATCCGATCCCGTTTCCTTCTCTGCCGGCCATCAGCGCCGTTGATACCGGCATGCTTACGCTGTACGTCGGATCCGCATCGGACATGCATAACCTGGCAAACTATCTCTGGTCAGGTCTGTTCGATCCGGACACGTTCAAAAAGCTGTTTGCCAGTCCGATGGAAGCAATAATAGGCGCGTCCATCATACCGGTTACGCCTCCCAGCATGCCGGCAACGATCCTGTTCGGAAACGTTGACACTCAAGTGGCGATGAGCAGAGCGACAAGCCAGTATGTCATCGTTGACTGCGGATCCCTTCCTCTTGCTGAATACTGGGGCGCCTATCTCGATTACAGCCCGTTTACGAAGATCCACATCTATCTGCCGTACATCGGATACAAGGAGATCAACGTAGACGAGGTCATGGGCAAGACTTTGTCGGTCAAGTACATGGTCGACTGCCTGTCCGGGGCGATCTATGCAGCGGTCATGGCAGACAGCAAGGTCCTGTACCAGTACAGCGGCAGCTGCGCTGTCCAGGTGCCGCTGACCGCGAACAACTGGGGACAGGCCATCGGATCCATCATTCAGGTAGCAGGACAGGCCATCGGAGGATACATGGCAGGAGGTCCGGCCGGAGCGATCCTGTCCGGTGGAACGTCTCTTGTGTCTAACGCCGTATCCGGCAATCTGAAACCGGAGATCCAGAGAAACGGATCCGTTACCGGATCCGGCGGTGTGATGGCCGTTCAGAAGCCTTACATCGTCCTGGAAGCTCCCAGGCAGTCCATGCCGGCAAACTATAACAAGTTCGAGGGCTTCCCGGCGAACGTTACTCTGGTTCTGGCTACGTGCAAGGGATTTACGCAGATCGAAGAGATAAACCTTGACGGTGTTCCTGCGACAGAGGCAGAGCTTGCCGAGATAGAATCCTTATTAAAAAGCGGGGTGATCTTCTAATGGCATTTGACATTATCATGTATACGAACCGGAGCGAAACGAACAAAGTCGGTAAAGACATCACAGAGGTGCTTTCCAACAGGGCGTGGCTAAAGGGCGAGACAAGCATAATTGATCCGGTGCTGCAGATGAATTGCACGCACGCGCAGGCAGCGGCTACAAACTACATATACATCCCAAACCTGCTGCGGTACTATTTCGTGAAAGACTGCATCTCTGTCCGGAATGGCGTCTATGAGTTCAGGTGCCACGTTGACGTGCTGGATTCATGGAAGACGCAGATCAAGGCGAACGCTGCCATCGTCCGAAGGCAGCAGGAACAGTGGAACATGTATATAAACGACGGCCAGTTCAAAACGCTGCAGAATCCGAACATCTACACGATGGCTTTTCCTGCAGGATTCGATTCACAGACTCCATGCGTGGCGCTGGCGGTATGCGGTGGACAGGGGAGTGGATCCTGATGGACAAGAGATTCTACACGCAGAAAAAAGCAGGGGGTCTTTCTCCCTGCATCCTGGGTAACAACAGCAGCGGCCAGCGCGCCTGGGAAGGGTCCGTGCTGCCGAATTGCGTCGGCTATGCCTGGGGCCGGTTCCATGAGGTCTGCGGCCTGGTCGACTTCCCGTTCTGGAGAAAGGGCGACGCCGTGGCCATCGGCACGGCCTGCGTCGAGCAGGGTCTCTTTATCGGTTCCGCTCCGGTGCAGCATGGCATCATGGTCTGGGACGACCGGGACGCCGGACACGTGGCCTTCGTGGAGGAGATCCGGCCGGACGGGACCGTTGTTACCAGCGAATCCGGCTGGCTGTTCACCGGCGAGCCGGTGAGGTATTACAGACGCTCCGGAGACGACTGGAGGACCGGCTGCGACTGGATGACGGCGAAGTACAAGTACATCGGCTGCATACATCATCCCTGCTTCCCGGACATCAGGCCTATTCCGTTCAAGGACATGAAGACGGGAGAGGTTAAGACGTGCCAGGGATTCTACGAGGCAGGCCGGAATTACTTCCAGCTCGCGCAGCTGGGTGATCTTGGATACATCCGCGTCGGCTACAACGTGATTGACAAGATTCCGGAGATCGGCGTAAAATTAAGATAAGTTCTTTGTCCCTCCTGGGTGCAGTTTTTCATGGGGAATCCGGTCCGGTCTTGGCCTTTCTGCCGGGCCGGATTTTCTTTTATTTTCGTGCTTGACATTATGGCAAGTGATAGTATAATAGGCGGTGAGGGGATAGGCCCCGGAAGAACAGGAGGTAAAAAGAATGTCAGAAGCAAGAGAGGAATTGAAACAGATCTACAGGAACAAGAGGAACGAGGTATACGGCACGCCGGTATCGTACACGATCGAGTACAATGGAGACAAGGCAAAGATCGAGACAACGTACGCCATGTCAAACTTAATCAAGAACGCGCTCCATGACGCGTGTTCATACCTTCAGGAAAAGGATATGGAATCGCTCGGAACCCGTTACATGAAGCTGCTGAAACAGATGTGGGAGCAGGACGACACGAACGGCGCGTCTGACTGCTGGGACAAACTTTTACGTCTTAATGAAATGGAGGATCTGGAAAATGAAGCCCTCGCGGAGTGATTACATAAAGGCCTGGGGCCTTCTGGTGGTTTTAGCGGTCTGCCTGATGCTTGGCGGCCTTGTGGATAAGATGCTGTTTTAGGAGGTAAAAGAAATGGCATACAAGACGAAAGAAAAGAACGAGATCCAGAACACTTACTTCGACATCACGGACATGAAGGTCCAGAACGTGCGCGTTCTCTCCGAGGACGTGCTGGCCTTCTCCCTCAACGGGAAGGGGCTTGGCCTTTACAATCTGCGCGTGGTCGACGGCAAGAACGGCAAGTTCGTTTCCGTGCCGCAGACGAAGGGCAAGGACGGAAAATGGTACAACCAGTACGCGCTGTACCTGACGGACGAGGACCAGGCGAAGCTCATCGAGCAGGCCGAAGCGCTGATCGCCGAGTGAATGAGGCTTGGGGATCCTGTCCGGATCTCCGACGCCTTGATGAGATGGTATCACTAAACAGGAGCCTGGCTTGAGCAAGTCAGGCTCCATTCATAAGGAGGCAAACATGACGAACGACGAAAGACAGGCCATCGCGCACAAGGTCCTGGTCATATCCGGAGCCGCGGCAAAGAAGGCGCGCATGGAATCCGGAATGACTCTGCGCGGCATGTCCATCTATTCCGGCTTTTCGGAAAGCGCTCTGTCAAGGTTTGAGGCAGGCCAGCGCAACAACCTTTATTTCATGACGTTATATTTTTCCCTGATGAGCCATGCTGCCATGAAGGAGTGGCAGCACAAAGTGGAGGAGGCGCTCGATTATGGCATCCGTAAATGATCTTCTTAACCTTCCGTTCACCGCGCTGGATGAGAAGACGCTGCGCGCCGCGCTGCAGCAGATAAACGACGCGGCAAATAAACGGGTCCGAAGGGGCCTGCAGCAGAAGACGGATTCTCCTGCGATAGCGCAGTGGAAGCGGCAGGGAGGTGGTTTTTTCACAACGAAGGGAAAGACGCGGAACCAGATGCTTTCCGAGTTCAAGAGGGTTAAGGCCTTCATGCAGGATAAGACGTCCACGAAAAAGGGACAGATCGCGTACCAGGATTACGTCCGTAAACGTATCGAGGACCAGACCGGCGTCAAGCTGACGCAGGAACAGGCAGAAAACTTCTTCGACGTGCTGGAGAAGGTGAAGGAAGTGATCCCCCTGTCTGCCGGAGCCGCCGCAGGGTTCTCATCCGCGCAGGCCTACGACTACGTGCTGAAACGGCAGCAGGAAGGATGGGACGCAAGCCAGATCATAGCAGGGATTGACCAGAAGATCACTGAGGCAAAGATCTCGCAGGAGTTCAGTTCGGACTGGGGGCTATAGCATGAAGACGCCTGACAGATTCATACACGTTACGCAGGACACGATGCAGTTCATCGCTTTCTACATCGTGCCGAGCGCCGCAGGAAGTCTTTACGCAAAGAACCACCGGATATGCTGGCGCATGCCGGCAAAATGCCTGACAAGGACAAGGATATGGAAATATGGAAGAATTGGCCGAGCTGTTCGCAGCAAACATGAAGGAACCTATACGTATGTACCGGGGCCGGGAGACGTCGACCTGGGTCCGTGGTTCGGAGCCGATCCGGACCGTGAAGCGCTATTTCAAGGGACTGAAGCGGAGTGTGGAATACCTGAATGTTCCGGCAGCGTTTGACATAGAGACGACAAGCATCAACGGAGCGCAGAAGGCCGCATGCATGTACGTGTGGCAGTTCGGCATCCTGGGACGCTGCTGCTACGGCAGGACCTGGGATGAGTTCCTGCAGCTGCTGTCGGATCTGCAGGAGCTTCTGAATCTGTCCGACACGCGGCGCCTTATGGTCTACGTTCACAACCTGGAGTTCGAGTTCCAGTTCATGCGAAAGTGGATGGAATGGCCGGAAGTGTTCGCAACCGGTGACCGCAGGCCCGTGAAGGCCTTCTGTCAGTACGGCGTCGAGTTCCGCTGCTCCTACATCCTGACGAACGAGCCGCTGCAGAGGGTCGCCAAAAATCTGATGCGCTGCCCGGTGGAAAAGCTCGTCGGAGATCTCGACTATACGCTGATTCGGCACTCAAAGACGCCGCTGACGGACGCGGAGCTTTGTTACTGCCACAACGACATACTGGTCGTCATGTCGCTGATCCTGGACAAGATATACCAGGACGGAGACATCCTGAACATACCGCTGACGAAGACAGGCTACGTGCGAAGGCACGTCCGAAAGCAGTGCCTGTACGACAAGACGGACCACAAGAAGAACGCGCGTAAATATCTGCGTTACCGAGACATCATGAAGGCGCTGTCCATGTCAGAGATGGAGTACAAGCAGTGCAAGAGGGCATTCCAGGGCGGCTTCACGCACGCCAGCGCGGTCTATTCCGGCCAGATCCTGCAGGGCGTCGATTCATGGGACATCGCCAGCAGCTATCCTGCCGCCATGTGCAGCGAGCTTTATCCCATGTCCAGGGCGACGGCCGTCTATGAACCGTCGGATGAGTTCGTGCAGCACGCGCTGACGCACTACTGCTGCATGCTCGACGTGGAGTTCTTCGTCCTGCACGCCTGCCAGTTTTCGGACCATCCGCTGTCGGAGTCAAAGTGCCAGATCGACGGCAATTTCCTCGTCGACAACGGCCGGATCGTTTATGCGGATTACGTCAAAACGACGTTCACCGACGTGGACATGACGACGCTGCGGCACTTCTACACCTGGGAAGGCATGCACGTAAAGATGCTGCGCTACTATCTGCCGGGGTATCTGCCGAAAGAGTTCATCCTGGCCGTGCTGGGGCTGTACCATGACAAAACGACACTCAAAGGCATCGCCGGCAGGGAAGCGGACTACATGCAGGCGAAGGGGAACATCAATTCATGCTACGGCATGGCCGTTACGGACATCGTGCGCGACGAGCTGGTCTATACGGACGACTGGATCAAACGCGAGGCAAACGCGGAGGATCAGATCCGGCACTACAACAGCTCGCCGCAGCGCTTCCTGTTCTACCCCTGGGGCGTATGGGTGACCGCGTACGCGAGGAGAAATCTATTCGCCGCCATCGAGGAGTGCGGCACGGATTACGTCTACTCTGATACGGACAATGTGAAGATCCTTAACGGTGACCGGCATCGAAAGTGGTTCGAGTGGTATTCCGGCAGGATCGGCGGCAAGCTCCGCAGGATGTGCCGTCTGTACGGAATAGACGAGGATCTGACGGCGCCGCTGGATCCGAAAGGGGTCCGGCATCCGCTGGGCGTGTTCGAGTACGAAGGCCGCTACGATTACTTCAAGACGCTGGGCGCGAAACGCTATCTGACCCTGAAAAACGGCCGTTTAAGCCTCACTTGCGCCGGCGTAAATAAAAAGGCCGCAGAGTGGCTGAAAAACAGCGCAGAGGGCGAGATAGAGGCCTTCTCGACGTTCGCAGACGGTCTGTATATCCCGGCAGGGCAGACAGGCAAGCTGACACATACCTACATCGACGAGGAGATGCGAGGCCTTCTGACGGACTACACCGGAAGGGCAGCAGAATATCACGAGCGGTCCGGGATCCATCTGTCCGGCGCGGACTATTCGTTGTCGCTGTCCGTCGACTATCTCAATTACTTATTAGGATTCAAGGAGGTGCAGCAGTAATGATTAAAATAGACATGGACATGCCGGAATACTGCTATGTGTGCAGATTCTATGACCACGATTGGCGATTTTGCAGAGCCACGGACGACCAGCTCCGTCCGTGGTCTGCACTTGACCGTCCGTCATGGTGCCCATGCATGGAGGATATATGATGAAGACAAAATACTACAGTTTAACCGAGATCCTGAAGCAGGACGCGCACTACAACGTCATAATAGGCGAGCGATCAAACGGTAAGACGTTCGCGTGCCTGCGGTACGGCCTGGAACAGTACGTCAGGACCGGCAAGCAGATGGCATATCTTCGGCGCTGGCAAGATGACTTCACCGGCAAGCGCGGCCAGACCGTCTTCGATGGGATCGTGTCTGCAGGCATCGTGGAGAAGCTGACGGAGGGGCGCTGGACGTCCGTCTACTACTACGCAGGCCGCTGGTTCTTATGCTGCTACGACGACAAGCAGAAACGGATCACCGACGAAAAGCCATTCGCGTACGCTTTCGCGCTCACGCAGATGGAACACGACAAGTCGACAAGTTATCCGGACATCACAACCGTGGTCTTCGATGAGTTCCTGACCAGGAACGGATACTTGAACGATGAGTTCGTGCTGTTCCAGAACACGCTGTCGACCATCATCCGGGACCGCGACGACGTTAAGATCTTCATGCTGGGGAACACGGTCAACAAGTATTCGCCATACTTCGCGGAGATGGGCCTCACGCATCTGAAGAACATGCAGCCGGGGACCATCGACAAATACTACTACGGATCAAATGACCATCCGCTGACCGTGGCCGTAGAGTTCACCGGCAACGCAGGGCGAGGCAAGGCATCGGACATCTACTTCGCCTTCGACAATCCGAAGCTCGACGTCATCACCGGCAGGAACAGCATCTGGGAGATGGCCATCTATCCGCACTGCCCACGCAAGTACACTCCGAAGGACGTCGTCTTCTCTTACTTCCTTGTCTTCGATGGTGACACGCTGCAGGCAGACGTAATCAGGACAGAGGACTGCTATTTCACGTTCATACACCGGAAGACGACTCCGATCCAGGACGAGGACAGAGACCTGATCTTCTCCCCGGCCTGGGATCCGAGGCCCAACCACAGACGCAGGATAACAGCTCCTCCGGACAAGCTGGGAAAGCTCATATACCAGCACTACGTCACAGACTGCGTGTACTACCAGAGCAACGACATCGGGGAGATAGTACGCAACTATCTGGCCTGGTCGAAGCAGCAGGCAGACTGAATACATCTGCATAATTACGCAAGGATGTATGCATACAACGTGCATGCATCCTTTTTATATTATGCACTAAATATACGCATAATATGCGCTCCATCCGTTTTCCAATAACTGTCAAACTTGTTCGCGCTTCACCGCTTTAGTGCGCTAAAGTGAAGTGCGTCGCCCTGT